>CAZWTM010000012.1:0-52212 GCA_964637385.1 uncultured Peptococcaceae bacterium | reverse complement strand
GAACCAACGCATGACGGAGTCAAAGTCCGTTGCCTTACCAACTTGGCTACGCCCCTGTGTTGGTGGAGGGGGTAGGATTCGAACCTACGAAGGCAGTGCCAGCAGATTTACAGTCTGCCCCCTTTGGCCAGCTCGGGAACCCCTCCATGTTAGATGTTCGAGATTGGAAGTTCGATTAACGTGACAAACCCGATGGGGTTTGCATCTAGTCGAACCTCCAATTTCGAAAATCGAATTTCGAAATTGGAGCCGACGATGGGACTCGAACCCGCAACCTGCTGATTACAAGTCAGCTGCTCTGCCAATTGAGCTACGTCGGCTTGTAATGGCGGAGCTGACGGGAGTCGAACCCGCGATCTCCTGCGTGACAGGCAGGCATGTTAGGCCACTACACCACAGCTCCTTATATAGTTGTTAGTTGTTAGTTGCTAGTTGTTAGTTGTTAATAAATTTTTAGGCTTATACTAATAACTAGTAACTAATAACTAGTAACTGCTTTTTGGTGACCCGTAGGGGATTCGAACCCCTGTTACAGCCTTGAAAGGGCCGTGTCTTAACCACTTGACCAACGGGCCATGTATTTTATTACTATCTCAACTGGTCGGGGCAGAGGGATTTGAACCCCCGACCCCCTGGTCCCAAACCAGGTGCGCTCCCAAGCTGCGCTATGCCCCGTCTCGACGTGACGAATTATATTTTAACAAAATATTATATAACGGTCAAGACTAATTACTGGGATATTTTCTGGTATTTACTGGCGAAAAAACTTGGTATATTTGTCCTTTTTCATAATAACATTTAATAGAATTCCACACCGAGGTGATTAAGTTGAATTGTGATGACCGCCTTATCGAGAAAATCATATTATCACGTGTTGATCGTTTAGTCAACATATTAATCGAATTAAGTCATACAAACGAAGATAATAAAAAACCGTTATTAGATGAAGCAGTTAAAGTAATCGAGGAAATAAAGCCACTGCTTCTGGACCTTGTGGATGGAAAACAACAGCATTTAGAGCCAATGATAAGGCAGCTGGTCTCACAAAAACTGCCCCACGGCGTTATTATGGGCAGTTTTGGTGATCTACAAAAAGATTTAAACCGTATCTTAAGTCTTACCTTGCGGCACGAAAACTTTGAAGAACAAAAGGTTGTAGAAAAACCAAAACAAATTCAGCAGCAGGAGCATCAAACCTTAAAAAAGAGAGATCCCAAGGATCTTTTAGAACACTTTCTGAAAAAAACGTATCCTGATACAGAAATCATAAAAAGGTATTATTTGCGCAGTTTATGCTTAGATTTCTATCTACCCAAAAAGAGATTGGGCTTTATCCTTGTCTCGCCCCACTATAGAAATAATAAAATTCTAGAGCATTTTCTAAAAAAGGAAGAAATAAAACTTATAGAGGTCTATCCTGCTGACCTGGAGAACAGCCGTTTACTGGCTCGTAAAACGCCCAAATAACCACTTATTTGACTATTGGGCCAAAAAGCTAGCCTTAATGGGCTAGTTTTTCGTTTGTCATATTGGAAAAGCGGGAGTCGGGGTCAAAGTATATTATGTCCAGAAAATTTCAATTTTATCTCCGTCTTGCAAAGGGTACGTATATTCTTTTTCTTCGTTATTCACCAACAACAAAAGCCGGGTTCGTCCAGGCGGCGGATTAGGCGAGAAATTTATTTTATTAAAAATATCGATAAGGATAGGTTGATATTCATTCCCACATAGCTCATATTCGATTACATCACCCGGCTGTACCATGGTAGTTCTTTCCGCAGGTTTTTTATTGACCCATATTTTTTCATCCTGCTGGAAGATAACCTTTTCTCCATTTACGTAAACTTGCAGGGAAGCTGTTTTATGGACAGTTGCAGGAAGAAAATGGTCTACGGTAAGATTTTTTTGAGGATCAAAAAAAATGTGATCTCCGGAGGCCACTTGATCATGGAGCTTTGCCTTTTTGCCATTAATAGTACAAACCCACATATCCAACAGGGATAAAACATTACCATTGACTGTTACATAGGGAGAGCCTGTGAGAAGACCCGCTGCCCTCAGGACATCCTCTACTGTCTGCCTCGTGATCACTTCCGCTTTGCTGCCATCAATGATGTTGTCCTGAAGGGATATTGCTTTATTACCTACTTTGACTACAGGTTTTATCTCCACATTTTTCCCGTTGACCATACAAAAACCGGAATAATCTTGCAGCACCTCTGCATATGTAGCTCTGGCATTTTCACCTGGCACACCAGGTCTAAAGGTTAATTTGTCACCTTGTTTTACCTTATTGCTTAATTGAGCAGGCTCACCATTTAAAGTAATACTGCCAGGTATTCCCATTTTACCAGGGATAGAGATCATCTTGCCATTTATTTCAAAGGTTAAAGCCAGGCCAGGTCTCCCATAAAGGTCCCGAAGGTTAAATCCCCCCGCCAATAAAGCTTCTGCTACCGTATTCTGTCCTAAATTTAAAAGACGTACCGGTACATCATTAATGTTCACTGAGATAAAACCCATGGTTGGAGAGGTCAATCCCGTATAGGCAATGCCCAGTACAGTAATAAAATTAGGTCCCATAGTATCCGGGGGTAAATTTAAGACATTACTTAGTTTACCCGCTTGTTGCACGGCTACCCGGTTTTCGGGAAGCTCTAGTTTACCGGCAAGGCTTTTGGTCAACCCGGGTGTAAGACTGCCTCCGCCAACTAATAACACGGCCTGAGGTGTTTTACCATTAAGTTGATAAATTTCTTTAGCAATGGCCTCGGCTAAACCATCAACGGCTGGTGCTAAGGTTGCGAGAATCTCACTTTGTTTAAGGGTCAGTTCCATGCCTAGAACATCTGTAACGGAAATAATCTCATGGGTCAGGTTTCGCTTTACCTGTTCTCCCACATTAAAATCTAACAAGTAGGCATCACAAAGAGCTTCTGTAATTTCATCCCCCGCCATGGGTACCATGCCAAAGGCGCTGATGGTATTCTCACCGCACACGGCAATATCAGATGTCCCGGCCCCAATGTCCACCAGCACTAAGTTTAAACGTCTCATGGTTGGATTTAATACCAGATTAGCTACAGCGATGGGCTCCAGGGTAATACTGAACAACTCCAGCCCTGCCTGTTCCACCACAGTCTGTAATGAATCAATGACAATACGGGGCAGGAAAGTAGCCACAACCTGGAGGTCTGCCTCCTGTCCTTTCTGCCCAACTAAAGAGCCAATGGTGATATTATCCAGGTGCTGTTCTACAACACTATAACCAACACAGTAATACTGCTGGGAAAGAGGTATAAAGCCCTGATTTTTAGGAAGAGCCAGCTGGGCATCCTGTACAGCCTGCAGTTCAAGGGATAAAACATCTTCCCTGGTAATTACCGTTCCCGGGGGAAATTTCATTTTGGCCGAGCCTCTGATTGTTCGTAAAGCCCTTCCTGCTGCAGCTACAGCTACTTTTTTTAATTCAAAACCGGAAAGGCTACTCATTTCTTGCACAATTTCTTTCACAATCTGTGTAACCTGTTCTACATGATGTATTTGCCCGTCCAACATTGATCTGGTTTTGTGTTCTTTATAAATCAAGTGAGAAACGGAAAGTCTCCCATCCTCTAATGAGGCAATCAAACCCATCACTGTCCTTGTACCGATATCTAAGACAA
The DNA here is from genome assembly GCA_964637385.1 of uncultured Peptococcaceae bacterium. Taxonomy (GTDB): domain Bacteria; phylum Bacillota; class Peptococcia; order DRI-13; family DRI-13; genus Thermanaerosceptrum. Next base: position 48,547 of record CAZWTM010000012.1, on the reverse strand, counting down.
ATATAGGCTCCAATTGTTTCACCTCCCAGTATTTACCCTATTTCGACTTAATACTTAATAAATCCTTTTTAAATAAAGAATAAAAGCATTGAATCCTCAATGCTTTCAAAAGCCAAACCCTTATTTAATAAGACTCTCTTTATGGGCTTTACTTAATTCATAATATCGGAAAGCATGTTGCTTTCTTTCTTCCAAACTAGAGGGGTCCATAGTCTTAATCACTTTGGCCGGAGAACCCATTACCACAGAATAAGGAGGAATTCTTGTTCCTTTAGTAACTAAAGCACCGGCCCCAATCACAGCCCCTTCCCCAATCTCCGCATCGTTAAGAACGATAGCACCCATCCCGATTAAACTGTAGTCGTGTAACCTGCAACCATGAAGTACTGCATTGTGGCCAATGGTTACATATTTACCAATTACTGTGGGCGATCCCGGATCGACGTGAACAATACAGTTGTCCTGGATATTTGTATATTCATCCACAGAGATGGCTTCCACATCTCCACGTATTACGGTATTGTACCAAATGCTAACCCCTTTCTTTAAGGTGACCTTCCCGATGATAGTAGCACCGGGAGCAATAAAGACCTCCTCTACCTGGGGCATCGTTCCTTGAAAAGGATACAACCCAGCCATTTCATCATCTCCTCCTGTCAGCTTAGAAATGTTCTATGGATTTAATCCTGCCTTTTCCTTTCACCAATTTATTTAAATCTTTCATCCCCCTGTTTATGTCTAAGACTGTTACATACTGAGCATCAAATTCCACTACGATATGTTCAATGGCATCCCAGGGATCCACTGTTTCTCCGCAGGTAAAGACATCTACAGCGGCATAACCTAGCTCGGGCCAGGTGTGAATAGTAAGATGAGATTCAGAGATTACTACCACACCACTGACTCCCTGGGGTTCAAATTTGTGAAAGACAGTCTCCCTTATTTCGGCATGAGCCGCCTGGGCAGCTCCTATCATGATCTCCCGGCATTTATCTATTTCATCTAAATAATCTTTGTTACAGTCATGGAGTTCCGCTAAAATTTGATGACCAAGAGAGTGGATTAAAGGATTACTACCCAACGTATAATACCTCCCAGCATTGTTGAATACTTTTTTTAGCATTCCCCTGCTAAGAAGTACTATTCAGCAAATCTTTTAAGGACGACGATAGAAGAATATGGCCGCCGACTCGTAACCAATTTCTCTGGCCTGAATGATCTGTTCCGTGCTGCCGGTAAACAATATTCCTTGGCGACGCAGAGCATTAAAAAACTTCTTATACAGCTCATGTTTTGTTTCTTCCGTAAAGTAAATCACCACATTACGGCATAAGATTAGGTCCAGCTGCTCGGGAAACTTGTCCCGTATTAAGTTATGATGACGAAAAGTAATCATTTTTTTCAATTCGTCTTTAACCTTGTATGTATCACCTTGCTGGATAAAATATTTCTGCAGGTAGTTGCCCGGGATCCCTGCCGTAGCTTTTGCCGGATAAACACCTTCCTGGGCCTTCTTTAACACCCTGACATCAAAATCCGTGGCCAGGATATTATGCTGACCCCGGGGAGCAACTTCTGATAATAGCATGGCCAGGGAATAAGGTTCTTCTCCCGTAGAACAACCTGCACTCCAGATTTTCAAATTGGGACTTTGCGCCAAAAGAACGGGTAAAATCTGTTTCTCTAAAACCTGCCACTGGGCAGGGTTGCGGAAAAACTCCGAGACGTTGATGGTCAGATGGTCTAAAAACTGGTCAAATCTCTGCCTATCCCTAACCATCAAATTGACAAACTCATCATAGTCTTTTACGCCTAAAGTCCGCATGAGGGTGTTTATTCTTCTTTCCATCTGCGGTCGCTTATACCCTGTCAGATCCAGATCCAAACGGCGCTGTAAATCCTTGAGAAATTTTTCGTATGCGTCCATATCATGCCTCACCCCAAATTCTGTCCTTACTTTATTCGCCATTCTTTGCCTATCTCCTGCCCGTCAACGCTATCCGGATACCAACTTCCGACATCCGATAGTTCGCAGTTAGCAGTTGGCCGATTGATTTAAGAAAAAAACCCACAAAGTGTGGGTTAATCAACACGTATCTTGACAACCGGCTTGAAATTGGTATTTCAAGAGGGCTCTATAATTTTAAGTGGGCTTCGGGAGTCGGATAGCGGATATCGGTAATTCGTTATCCTTGAGCTGCCTGAAAAGCGATGCGGCTGGCGGCAATGGTTTTTTCCAGGTCTGCCATGCTGTGGGCACTGGAGACAAAGAGTGCTTCAAACTGGGAAGGCGCCAGATAAATCCCCTGCTCCAGCATGGAACGGAAGAACTTCCCAAAGGCTTCCGTATCCGCAGTGCAAGCAGAAGTAAAATCGCGAACTTTCTCTTCTGTAAAGAAACAGCACAGCATAGAGCCTACTCTTGTGAAATAGACTTTGGCCCCTGCTTCTTTAGCGGCATCGGCAAGGCCTTCCGCCAAGAAAGCAGATTTTTTCTCTAATTCTTCATAAAAGCCTGGTGTTTTGATAACTCTTAAGGTAGCCAGTCCTGCCGCCATAGCCAGGGGATTGCCCGAAAGGGTACCGGCCTGGTAAACAGGTCCCAATGGTGCAATCATTTTCATAATCTCCGCTTTTCCACCATAGGCACCAACAGGCAGACCTCCACCAATAATTTTACCTAAACAGGTCAAATCAGGATCTATGTTATAAAGGGCCTGGGCACCACCAAGAGCAACACGGAATCCAGTCATCACTTCATCAAAGATTAAAAGGGCACCATATTCTTTAGTAATTTTTCTCAAGCCTTCCAAAAACCCAGGTTCAGGAGGAACAACGCCCATATTGCCGGGAACAGGCTCCACGATCACAGCGGCAATATTGGTTCCCTCTGCTCTAAAAATAGCCTCCATCCTGGCCAGATCGTTAAACTGGACGGTAATGGTATTTTGGGCAATACTATTAGGTACACCGGGGCTGGAGGGAATTCCTAAGGTTAAAACACCGGAACCTGCCTTTACCAGCAGGGGATCGGCATGTCCATGATAACAGCCGGCAAATTTCACGATTTTATCCCGGCCGGTGTAAGCTCTGGCCAAACGCAAGGCACTCATGGTTGCTTCTGTCCCCGAATTCACCATTCTTACCATTTCAATGGAAGGCACAATTTCCTGGATGAGCTTGGCCATTTCAGTCTCTAATAAAGTAGGTGCCCCAAAACTTGTCCCCATCTCCAGGGTTTTCCTTAGGGCTTCTTCGACCTGGGGAGGCCGGTGGCCCAGAATAAGGGGCCCCCAGGAGCCCACATAATCAATGTATTGGTTGCCGTCTACATCATAAAGATAGGCACCCTCGCCGCGGGCAATAAAAACAGGATCATGGCCAACGGCCTTAAAAGCCCTGACCGGGCTGTTCACTCCGCCGGGTATAAATTTTTGTGCTTCTTCATAGTAGGCTCGTGAGATGGAATAATCCTTCCCCATACCATCTACCTCCTAAGTTTTAAAAATGTCCGTCCTGAAGCCATCTGGCAATATCTTTGGCGTGATAAGTAATGATCATATCACTGCCCGCCCTTTTCATGCCTAACATCATTTCCCGGACAGTCTTTTTTTCATCAAGCCAGCCATTCCGAGCAGCAGCCTTTACCATAGCGTACTCGCCGCTGACATTATAAGCGACGACAGGAGCAGCAAAAGTATCTCTCACCCTGCGGATTACATCCAGATAAGCAAGGGCGGGCTTAACGATGACCATATCGGCTCCTTCCGCCAGGTCCAGCCGTACCTCTTCCAGAGCCTGCTCTACAGAACTGGCCGGATCCATCTGGTAGCTTCTCCTGTCACCAAACTGAGGGGCTGAGCCCGCTGCATCACGAAATGGTCCGTAAAAACAAGAGGCATATTTGGCTGAATAAGCCATGATGGGCAGCTGGCTGTAACCCTTTTCATCCAACTTTTGCCGAATGGCATAAACCCTCCCATCCATCATATCAGAGGGCGCTACAATATCAGCACCGGCCTGGGCATGGCTTAGTGCGGTCAAAGCCAAAAGTTCCAGGGTTTCATCATTTCTGATTTCCCCTTTTTCCACAATACCACAGTGGCCATGGCTGGTATATTCACAAAGACAGACATCGGAAATCACTATGAGTTCCGGAAATTTACCTTTGATTTCCCGGATGGCCCTTTGTACTATACCCTGTTCAGCATAGGCCTGGCTGCCCACTTCATCTTTTGTTTCGGGAATGCCAAATAATAAAATGGCGGGAATACCCAGGCCCACTACCTCTTCTACTTCCGCCAAAACCCTGTCCAGGGAAAACTGATAAACCCCCGGCATAGAAGGTACAGGATTTTTTAAATTGCGGCCTTCACTGACAAAGACAGGATAAATCAAATCATCACGCTGAAGATATGTATGCCTCACTAATCGTCTTATCCCTTCCGATTGGCGTAACCTGCGCATACGCAGCAAAGGAAAAACCGACATACCCATACCACCTTTTTTCAAAATTTATGATTTATTTTGATGAAAGTAAGCGAGAATAGCCTTCACTAAACCGGGAATAGTATACTCTGTTGCCTCAATTTCCACTCTCAGGCCATAATCCTGAGCAGTTTGCGCTGTAATGGGTCCGATACAGGCAATCACTACTCCTTCTAATAAAAAAAGTTTATCTTTACCTAACATCTCCACAAAATTCCTCACTGTAGAGGAACTGGTAAAGGTTATCACGTTTATCTTTTTTTCCTGCAGATAACTTAACAGTTCCTGGACAGAAATTTTTTCTTTCACCGTTTTGTAAACATCCACCTGGGTAACCTGTGCTCCCAGCTTGCTGAGTTCTTGGGGCAGGAGTTTTCTGGCAATGTCTGCTCTGGGTAAAAGAACCCGGTCCCCAGGTTTTATCCGGTTTTTCAATCCTTCCACTATGGCCTCCGCCCGGAATTCCTGCGGTACATAATCCACAAGGAAGCCTTTTTCCGTTAAGGCCTGCTGGGTCGCCGGTCCAATGGCGCAGAGTCGCAAATTGTAGAGTTCCCGGATATCCCTGCCTAGTTCTCGCAAGCGTTTAAAAAAGTAGTGCACACCGTTAACACTTGTAAAAATCATCCACTGGTAATCTTTGATCCCTTGAATAGCCTCATCCAGAGGGCCATAATCATCGGGTTCGGTAATGACAATGGTAGGAAATTCCAAAACTTCTCCGCCCAAGCGGCTAATTACTTCGCTAAGCTGGCTGGCCTGCTCCCGGGACCTTGTGACCACAATCCTCTTCCCGAAAAGGGGCTGCTCCTCAAACCAGCTCAACTTCTCCCGTAATTGAACGACTTCCCCTACAATAATAATAGCCGGAGAAGTTAGACCAGCCTCTTTTACCTTTACTTCAATATCAGCCAGAGTACCTGTAACTGTTTGCTGCTCAGGTCTGGTACCCCAGCGAATAACAGCTACAGGAGTTTTTGCATCTTTACCATGTTTTATTAACTGGCCCACAATTAAGGGCAAGTTTTCCATACCCATGAGAAATATCAGGGTACCAGACCTTTCGGACAAACACTGCCATTCAATACGGGAATCATTTTTGAGAGGATCTTCATGTCCGGTAATAATGGTAAGGGTGGAGGTATAGTCCCGGTGGGTGACAGGAATTCCTGCATAGGCGGGGACAGCAATGGCCGAAGTTATACCCGGCACAACTTCAAAGGGTATCTGATGTTCCCGGAGCACTTCTGCTTCTTCCCCTCCCCTACCAAAAACAAAGGGATCCCCACCTTTTAGCCTGGCCACGGTTTTTCCAGCTAAGGCTAGCTTCAGAAGCAGTTCGTTAATTTCTTCCTGTTTTAAGACATGACGTTCAGGTGACTTTCCAACAAAAATCAGTTCAGCATCTTTTCTGGCATAAGAAAGAAGCCGGGGGCTTGCCAGCCTGTCGTAGACAATACAGTCAGCCTCTTTGATACATTCCAGCCCTTTTACAGTAATTAAATTGGGATCACCAGGACCAGCACCGATTAAATATACTTTCCCTACCTTCATCTGTCCATCTCCTGTAACACTTGGTTTAGTATTTCCTGGGCACCTCGGCCCCGCATAAATTCGGCCAGTTTTATTCCTAAATTTTGAGCCTTTTCTGGGGCATCAGCCAGAGATTGGCAAATCAGCCTGGTACCGTCCAGGCTGGCTACAACCCCGGTTAAAACTAGGCCCTCATCTTTGACCTCTCCATAGGCACCAATAGGTATCTGGCAGCCCCCTTCCAGAGCCCGTAAAAAAGCCCTCTCTGCCGTGATAGCTACCCTTGTTTCCCAGTGGTCTAGAACTCTCACTATTTTTGTGATCTTCTCATCATTTTCCCGGCTCTCGATACCAATTGACCCCTGTCCCACAGCAGGCACAATTTCCTCCGGGGAGAACCAGGTACTGATCCTATGTTCCAGTCCCAGCCTGGACAACCCGGCGGCAGCCAGCATAATAGCCGCAAAACCTTCCTTCTCCAGTTTGGCCAAACGGGTATTAATATTGCCTCTTAGGTTTTCCACCTTTAAATCCGGACGCTTGTGTAAAAGTTGCGCCCGTCTACGTAAACTGCTGGTGCCAATCTTGGCTCCCAGAGGAAGATTTTGCAGGTTGTAATTATTTGTTGAAACCAGCACATCACGGGGATCATAGCGTTCTGTCATGGCACTGATGATTAAACCTTGGGGCAATTTGGTGGGCAGGTCTTTCATGCTGTGCACGGCCAGGTCAATTTCTTTAGCCAGCAAGGCTGTCTCTAATTCTTTGGTGAAAAGTCCTTTGTCGCCAATTTTGGCCAAAGCTACGTCTAATATTTTATCTCCTTTGGTTTTCATGGGAACGACGACAAAGTCGTATTGAGGCCAGTGTCGTTTCAGCCGCGTCACAACCCATTGGGTTTGTTCTAAAGCCAGGATACTATCCCGCGTCCCCACTTTAATCAGGTTATTCATTTATTAAGCCCCACTCCTTTAGTAAGATTCACCCCATCTTTTTCGTGAGCTTCATCAATTTGCAGATTAAAAAGCTTGTTGATTACTTCAGCGTACATTAGTCCTTGCGTACTGTACGATACATCTTTTAACTGCAGTATAGGATCATGTAAAAGCTGGTTGACTACCGAACTAACACAGGAACTGATGACTTTCTTATCTTTTTCACTCAAATTCCCCAAACGGCGAAAGGCACGTTCCAGTTCCTTTTTCTTAAGACCTTCCGCTTTCTCTTTTAGGGCTATAATGGTTGGCACAACTTTTAAACTGCACACCCATTTAAAAAATTTTTCTTTTTCCTCTTGGATAATGTTTTCCACTTTTTCCGCTTCCTTAAGACGCTCATTGATATTTTTCTGGACTACATTTTCCAGATCATCAACATCATAGAGAGTTACATTAGGATAGTTGGCACAGAGAGGATCGATATCCCGGGGTACGGCAATATCTATGAGAAATAAGGGTTTATTTTGACGCTCATCCTGTATTTTTTCGATATCTGCCGGACGGACAATATAGTTCGGTGCTGCTGTACAGCTAATCACAATGTCGGCTTCTTTTAAGTAATCATGAAATTGATCCATCTTCACCGCCAGGCCGCCAAATTCCTGAGCCAAGGCCTGGGCGCGGGCAAAAGTTCTATTGGCCACGATTACGGAGGAAATCCCGTTGGCCACCAAATGACGTGCCGTCAATTCACTGGTTTCCCCCGCACCAAGAACCATGACAGTACGCCCTTTAAGATCGCCAAAGATTCCTTTGGCCAGTTCTACGGCAGCGGAACTTACAGATACGGCCTGCCTGTCGATAAAAGTCTCCGTACGGGCCCTTTTCCCTACAATAATAGCCTTTTGCCACAAGTTATTAAGATAACTGTTGGTCACACCTGCCTTTAGGGCTTCCTGAAATGCTTCTTGAACCTGACCTAGGATCTGGCTTTCCCCTAAGATCATGGAATCTAACCCGGCCGATACCCGAAAAAGATGGTGTACAGCTTTTTCTTCCTCATAAGTATAAAGGAAGGGCAGAATCTCGGAGACGGTCATATGGGCAATTTTGGCATAATATTCCTCTAAAATAACTTTTGCCCCTTCTAACTCATCCGTAGACAGGTAAACTTCTGTCCTGTTGCACGTAGAAAGAAGCACTGCTCCCCTCACACCCGGATTCTTCATCAAATAGTGCAGGTGGTCCTGGAGACGATACTTGGCCACAGCCACCTTTTCCCTTACTTCCACTGGTGCTGTTTTATGGTTCAATCCTGTAACGATAATAAACAACGGTCAATCCTCTCCTTTACAACCTCCAGCTGTCCGTCCTCAATAAGGTTTAGCAGTTCTCTAGTAACTAAACCCTGAAGCACCTTCCCTCGTATCTTGTCATCAGGGCATTTCTCAAACAGCCTCTCCCTCAGGCTGCCCAATAATTCTAAGGCTTGGGCAAACTCTTCCCGGAATTTCCCCGCCAGCTCTTCTTTGATAAGCCGGGCCAGGGCGGGGCTTTTTCCATTAGTGGAAACAGCAATCAGTAAATCCCCCTGTCTGTGCACCGCCGGTAAACTAAAACTGCACCAGGCTGGATCATCCACAACGTTGACCAGAATATTTTTATCCATACAGAGGGTAGCCACCTGATGATTTAATTCACCATTATCGGTAGCAGCAATCACAATCAATTTATCGTTAACATCTTTCTCCTGAAAATGGCGGTTTAACCATACAATTTTTTTTATATCCGCTAACTCCTTCAACAGGGGATGAAGCATAGGACTTACCACATAGACCCTGGCCTCACATGCCAAAAGACCTCTTACTTTTCGTTCGGCAACACTTCCCCCTCCCACTACCAAACATGCTTTGCCGCGAATATTTAAATTAACCGGATAAGAAAAAGACATAACATCACCATCATTAACAAATTTAAACCCTACCTAAAAGTAGGGATCAGCAAATTCCTAGAATTGACGTTTTTTAACAAACAAAGCCAGTTTATGAAGGGATTCCGTAATTTCATTGACAGGAAGGATCTCTAACTGTCCTAAGGCTTTTTCCACATATTTGCCCGCAATATCCAGGGAATATGGTATAGCATCACTTTTTTTGACCAGTGTTACAACGTCATTAATGTCATCAGGAGATACCACAGGAGAATTTAGTTTTTCCCAAAGGGTTTCCTTAATCCCTTGGTCGCCACAGTTTAAGAGATATATTACGGGAAGCGTAATAATTCCCTGCCGCAAATCACTGCCTACCGGTTTTCCTAATGTTTTTTCATCGGCGGTAAAATCTAAAACATCATCAGTGATCTGGAAGGCCATTCCCAGGTAATGACCGTACCTTCCCAGGGTTTTAACAATATAAGACTCGGTTTGGGCAGCAATAGCTCCAATCTGACAGCTTGCCGAAATTAAAAGTGATGTTTTTCGTTTAATACGGTAAAAATAACTACGAACATTTTGTTCAAGTTTAAAAGCTGAAGCAATTTGCTCTAATTCGCCCTGGCACATCTCTTCGCTGACATGGGCCAATAGTTGATTGATTTCGTTATTCTTATACTTTTCAATAATCGTTAGAGCCTTGGCGAAAAGAAAATCACCAGAGTGAAGAGAAAAATTATTACCATACTGGGCTTTAATCGTCTCTTTTCCTCTTCTAATGATGGAAGAATCAATTACATCATCATGAACCAGAGTGGCCATATGAATAAGTTCTAATGCTGCAGCAAGGGGTATTATTTTGCCACTATCATATTTACCGTATTTGGCTGCTAATAAGGCAAAAGCCGGTCTAATCCTTTTTCCTCCTGCTTTTAACAAATGAACAAAGCTTTTGCGTAAATCCCCATGTCTGGCCTGAACGTATTCTAATAGATATTCTTCAACTTGTTTAAGTTCACCTTCTATTTGATAAAACAGCTGATTCACTTTAAATATCGCACCTTTGTAATTTATTGTTCAAAATAAAAGGATATTAAGCCCGGATTTCCGTGCAGACCGGGGGTTTCTCCAGCCCCATTTTTGAACCAAACCCTAATAAGATTAATTCAAAACATTTTCTGCCCGGACCAGGAGGCAGTACCTCAAGGAGTTCCCACGTACGGTACCAACTGGTGAGATAGAGATAAGGATCATAGTTTTCTTCTTCAATACCTCTAAGGATACCGAGATGATGGCCAATTTGTCTTATAGCTTCAGAAAGATAGGTTTTGCCTACAGAGAGATGGGCCGCCAGGTAACAGGCGGTTTCTCCTAGCAAGGCATAGATCTGTAGAACATGGGGTTCTTCGGAAACATTTTGTTTTCTTTTTTCTATACGCAGTACGTGTTCCTGATGAATATTTTCGATGAGGGTCGCTAAATACCCCAGGTATTGATCTAATTCATATTTACATATGGTGACATAAAAACGACTGTATAATAAATCTCCCAATAAGATAGGGTACTGTATTTGCTCTTTTAATTTTAAACAATCTTGATCCTCAGGAACAGCCCAGTGGATACGCGTTGCAAAATATAAAAGCTGCATACCGGTAGCCAGGTGAATAATCCTGGTGTTTGACTCCTTCAATGTTTTGGCTGAAATGAGGGATAATACCGGTAACCAGAGATGATCATCGGGGATTTTTTTCGAAACAAGTAAATTAGGCACATAGCCAGCTTTAGAGTGTAAAGCTTTTTGGCTTTTGGCTTTAATAATGGATATTTCTGGAACGAACTCTAGTACAGCTTCTTCGAGCATCAAGATCCCCCCTATCCCATTATACCAAATAAATGAATAATTTCTTCTCCTGGTCATTCTTTCTAAATTAAGATATAGTAATTAATACATCAATATCATTTTTTATAACATAATTAATAAGCTAGTCTTCCTTCAAATACTCAATTTCTTCCTGTTCTTTTTTGCTATAGATTAAAGCGGAGATAAGAATGCTTAACTCATAAAGGATTATCATGGGTATGCCCATTAATAACTGAACTACCACGTCAGATCCCGGTGATAACACGGCAGCCAGCGTAAACATTGCTAAAATAACATACCCTCTTTTTTCCCTTAAAAAGCGTGGAGTAATGAACCCCAAACGGGTAAGAAAATATGTAACAACAGGTATTTGAAAAACCATCCCGAAAGGTACCATAAAAGTAATCATAAAAGAGATATATTTGCTTACCGAAATCATAGGGGTTAGGCCACCGCCGAAATTGATTAAAAGCATTTGCAGAGCCAAGCCCACCACAAATTTATAAGCAAAGAAAATACCGGAAACAAACAAAAAGAGCGAAAGAAAAAATGCCGGTATAAAAATCTTTTTTTCATTAGTATGTAAAGCAGGAAGGAAAAATTTCAACAGCTGCCACAAGACAATAGGAGACGCTACTATTATACCACCCATCAAGGCCAGCTTAATATGGATGAATATTCCTTCCGTAACACCTAGAAACACCAAATTCATGCCAAGATTTTTTATGGGGTTCATTAAAATATCTTTGATAGTGTCAAGAAACAAAATATAGCTAAGAATTGAGCCGGCAAAAATTGAGACAAGGGAAATCAGCAATACCCATCTCAATTCTTCTAAATGTTCTCTTAAAGGTGCCATTTTCTCATTCATCGGCTTCACCTCATAAGACCGCCATTCTGCATAACAAAATTATTATACCAAAAACCCGATAAAACTACAGAGGCATAGCGTATAAATATTCTCATATTTGAACTTTCATCATCAATATTTGTCTTAAGATAAAGGAATTTTTATAAAAAAACAAAACGTCAACCTCCCAAACTTGTGGGTCTGCAAGGTTGACGTTTAGCCTTTCTTTTTTCGTCGGAATAAAATAAATATCCCTCCTACAGATTTACCGCTTCCTTCTGAAGTCCTTCCATGATTCCTCTTTTAACCTCAGTAGCGGTCATGTGCCCGGCCTTAAATTTCTCAACGAGATAATTGCAGGCATCCCATGGGTTAACGTTCTCACCACAGGTAAAGACATCAATTGCTGCATAACCTAGTTCAGGCCAGGTATGGATTGCCAGATGTGATTCAGAGATTACTACTACCCCGCTTACTCCTTGAGGACTAAATTTGTGAAATACGTACTCCCTCACTTCGGCACCAGCTTCGAGAGCCGCATTAACCATGATTTCCTCTACTTTTTTCAGGTCATTAAGAATCTCAAATTCACATCCATAAACTTCGGCCAACACATGACGGCCCAATGCGCTCATTTATCATGCCCCCTTTAGCAACTTATTTTGAAAGGACCCGAACATTTTATTCGGGGTCCATTCCAATCAAAAACAATTGTAGCACATCTGGAAGTGATGTCAATAAAAAAGTTTGTTTTTTGTGTTTGTTTTTGTCATTATTACCGCTGATATTTTATATTCCCTGCCCCTTGATTTTGTCAGTATTTTTCCTTATTTCTCTATTTATGTGCTCAACAATTCTTCTGCATATTTAATGGCATTATTCAGTGCTGCAGTGATGTAATCAATCTCCTCATAAGTAATAAAAAAAGGCGGCGCTAATCGTATAACCTTTCGGTTCTGCAGGGTGCAGGTTACGATCACTTTTTGTTCCAATAGTTTTACTGTTACCACTTTTGCTGCTCTTTCGTTGGTGAACTCAATACCTGTAATTAAACCTCGCCCCCGGATTTCTTTAACCACCGTGGGGAATATTTGCCTAAAGGCATGGAGCTGCTGCTGCAGATAATAACCTTTATCTTGTACATCCAGGATTAAATTAGTTTCCGTAAGGATTCGCAAGGTTGCCAAAGCTGCCGCTGAAGCCAGGGGATTACCGCTAAAATTAGTACCGTAATAGAGGAATTCCTGGGATAAAGCCTGGTAGAGGTGAGGCCGGAAGATTGCTGCTCCTAGCGGCATAACTCCACCGCCTAAAGCTTTACCTAGAATTAAAATATCAGGTATCACTTTTTCATAGTCACAGGCAAATATATAACCCGTCCTACCTAATCCTGTTTGTATTTCGTCTATTACTAATAATATGTTATAGTCATCACAGATTCTTCTCAAGTTGTGTAAATAACCTAGAGGCGGTATAACCACCCCGCCTTCCACCTGAACAGGTTCTATAATCACCGCGGCAATACTATCGTCCAGGGCACTTTTGACAGCTTCCACATCTCCATAAGGGACAAAGCGACAATTAAAATCAGAAAATGTATGCAATTCGGCTATTTTATAACTGTGTAAACTGTTATCAGTACAGATAATTCCCTGCTTTTTCCGGTAACGACGGGCAATTTTTACGGCAGTTTCTACTGCTTCCAGGCCGCTGTGGCAAAAGAGTGTGTATTGTAAATCATCTGGTGATAACCGGGCCAGAGTTTCAGCCAATTCCCCTGTTTTCCCGTCACAAAATAGATCCATGGACAAAGAAGTTTCTTCCATTTGGCGTTGAACGGCTTTTATCACTTCAGGGTTATTGTGACCTAGAGAGAATATGCCGAAACCACTGAAACCATCCAGGTAGGTTTCTCCTTTCAGGTCACGGATATAACAACCGCTGGCTTCCTGAACCACTGTCGGTAATCCCTTGAACTGAAGCTCCCGGGATAAAGATAAAGAGGGAAAAATATATTGGTTATATCTTTCCAGGGTACTTTTTAAGTACCTTGTTCTTTCATTCTCCCATTCTTGAAAATGAAGGGACATGCTTATCAACCCGCACCTTTTTTAATAATGGTACATTATTCCATTATTAGTTTAGCCAGGTTTTGTTCAAGTTATAACTTCTGTCCATAGAAAAAAAGCAGCAAATATGCTGCTCATAAATCCTGCTTATTTCTTTTTTTCACTCTTCCCGTAACAGTTCCTGTATGCGCCCCTTTTGCAATTACTATTTTCCAGTTAACCAACACATATTCAATGCCTACGGAATATTGGTCCGGTTCAATAAAGGTTCCCTTGTCAATAACTGTATCGGGATTAAATATAACCACATCCGCAAAACACCCTTTTTTCAGGAAACCTCTTCCTGCTAAGCCAAAAACTTCTGCTGGTTTCCCGGTCATTTTATAGATTACCTTCTCCAAAGACAACACCTTATGCTCCCGAACATATTTTCCGAGTACTCTGGGGAACAATCCAAAAGCCCTAGGGTGAGGTTTTCCGCCAAGGAGTCCATCAGTACAGACATTTTGTTCAGGCCTTTTCATAAAGGTAATAATATGCTCTTCAAGTCCATAGAAATTAACCATACCAACAGCATTTTTCTCTTCCAGCAATAAGTCAAAGGTAGCTTCATAGGGGTCTTTGCCTCTTAGAATATTTTACGGAAAAATACAACAAATTACTCGGTAAATCAATTCAGGGCTGATCTAAACAAGCACTCGATGTAATAATAATGACAAATAATAAGTAAAAAACCTAAGTACAGTGTACTTAGGTTTTGCCAAATATCATTTTTATAAAATGGTCGGAGCGACTGGACTTGAACCAGCGGCCTCCACCACCCCAAGATGGCGCTCTAGCCAAACTGAGCTACGCCCCGACAACCACAATAGTTATTATATTATCTCAAAACGCTTCTGTCAAGAAATTCAGTATGGTTATTTTTTGTAGAAAGAATTTAATTTATGATGATTGAATATTCTACTCCATGTGAGGCTATGTCTAAGATATACGCCTTTGCTTCAATATTATATTCTTTCCAGGTATTAACCATTGCCGCAGCAATTTCCTCTTCATCATGATCCACAAAAGCAAGAATGGAAGGTCCTGCTCCACTTAAACAACTGCCCAAAGCTCCCTTCTTTAATGCCTCCTGAATTACCTCCTTCAAACCCGGTACCAGGGGCATACGATAGGGTTGATGTAAAAAGTCCTCCATCGCAATAGACAAAAATCTATAATCCCCTGTCAACAGGGAAGTCATTAAAAAACCAAAACGGCCTGTGTTATTTACCGCATCTGTATGTCGAATGGTAGCAGGTAAAACCTTACGGGCTAAAGATGTGGCAAGTTCAAAATCGGGGACGGCAACCACTGCCTTTAAAGGTTTTTGCGGCATTATTTTCTTATAAACCAGTCCCTGGGGAGTCAGGAGGGAAATAACCAAGCCTCCGCATAAAGCTGGAGCAGCATTGTCAGGATGGCCTTCCAACTGGGCGGCTAATTCAATAAGTTTTGCTTCGGGGAGATTGGCTTTAAAAATCAGATTTGCCGCAATTATCCCGGCAACAGTAAGGGTGGCACTGCTGCCTAACCCTCTGGAAGGAGGTACATTACTCTTAAGGGCCATATGGACTTCTGGTGTTTTTTCCTTAAGATACCCGGAAAAATGAGCTAAAGCCCTATGGGTCAGGCTATCTCCCGAAAGCCTTTGACTGCCCTCCGGGGGAATTTCATGGGGTTCATAAAAATAGAATTCATTATATAATTCTAATGCAATACCAACACAATCAAAACCAGGGCCCAGGTTGGCCGATGTAGCCGGTACCCTTACCTTAATCATTCTGTCTTTCCTCCTCTCCAAACTATATCTCCGGCCGCCTGGGCTCAATTTTCTTCCACCCTGATTAAGTTAGCAATCTCTTTGGTTATTGATAATTCTCGGATAATTTTTAAAGCATCCTGAATATCATTTTCTCTTACTCTATGGGTAATTACTACCAGTTCCGCAATGCCGTCCTGGCAATTTTTCTGTATGACCGAGGCCAGACTTACGCCGTGGTTGCCAAAAATACCCGCGATACTGGCCAACACACCGGGCCGGTCTATAACCCGCAGCCTTAAATAATATTTCGTCATAATCTCACCCATGGGTTTAAAGGGTTTGCGCTCATAGCAGGTACAGCTTAAACGACCGGTACTGCCTTTCTCTATGTTTTTAACCACTTCGATGATATCACCGACTACCGCACTACCTGTGGGCATTTGTCCCGCTCCACGTCCAAAGAACATAGTCTCACCCACGGCATCGCCCCGTACAAATACAGCATTAAAAGAATCATTAACATTGGCCAGAGGATGGCTGGAAGGAATTAAAACAGGATGAACCCTGGCTTCCACCTGATCTCCATCTTCACGGGCAATTCCTAAAAGTTTGACCGTGTAACCTAATTCTTTGGCATAAGCCAAATCCTCCGGTCTGATTTTCGTGATTCCTTCCACATACACATCCTGGAAGGTTACCCTGGTATGAAAAGCCAGGGAGGCCAGGATAGCTATTTTCCGGGCTGCATCATAACCTTCCACATCCGCTGTAGGATCAGCTTCGGCATAGCCCAGCTCCTGGGCAGCCTTGAGGGCATCGGTAAAACCCATGCCTTCCCGGGTCATACGGGTCAAAATATAGTTGGTAGTACCATTGACAATCCCCATTACCTGCTCAATGTTATTGGCGATGAGACTTTGTTTGAGGGGATTAATAATGGGAATACCCCCAGCAACACTGGCCTCAAAATATAAATCACACCCAGCCCCTTGACTTTTTTCAAAGAGTTCGCGCCCATGTTCTGCCAGCAAATCCTTATTTGCCGTAACCACGTTTTTGCCCCTGGACAAAGCTTCCGTCACATAAGTCCTGGCCGGCTCAATACCACCCATAACTTCTACGATAATCTTGATATCAGGATCATTGATTATCTCCTGCCACTGGCTTGTCAACACCCCTGGGGGCAGGCTAACTTCTCTCTTTTTGGCAGGGTCCCTTACCAGAACCTTTTTAATCTTTATATCTGCGCCACATTTTTTGCACCACTTTTCCGTATTTCCCTGTAATATCTTTACAACACCCTGTCCTACATTTCCTAATCCCAAAATAGCTATCTCTACTTTTTCCACGTGAAGCCCTCCTAGCTTTGGCCTACTATCTCAACTTTCTTTACGCCACTGATTTGCTGCAGTTTATAGATTAACTCTTCAATATCCCCCATGACTTCTGCTGTGTCAATACTCAACGTGGCATTGGCAACTCCTTGTAAAGGGATTCCCTGGTTGATGGTTAAAATGTTTCCCTTAAAATGGGCTACAGCGTTAAGAACATTGGAAAGAATACCAGGCCGGTGTTCCAGGATTAAAGAAACAGTAATGATTTTTTCTTTACTGGCTTGGTAAAATGGGAATACACCATCCCGGTACTTGTAAAAGGCGCTGCGGCTTAAGCCCACACGTTCAACAGCCTCATTTACCGTCAGGGCTTCACCACGGGCTAATAATTCTTTTACCATAGCTGTTTTGATGATAGCTTCTGGTAAAATTTCTTTACTTACCATATAAAATTTTTTTGTCTGGTCAATTCCCATAAGAATGTTCACCGCCTTCTATGTCCTCGCATCACGGATATGAATCTTTATATGGTAGACATTATAACATCAACTTTATTCTGATTCAATAAGAACTTTTATTTTTAATACATTCTATGTTACTTCATACTTTATCCTTCGGAAAGTCATAAAAAAAGAAAAATCGGTCTTTTGGACCGATTAACTAAATGATGATACAGATGATGCCCCCGCTGCCCTCATTCACAATACGCCGCAAGGTCTCTTTTAATTTGGCTTGCGTATTTTCCGGCATCCCCTGGAGTTTGCCCTGAATATTTTCTTTTACCAGGTCATGGAGGGATTTGCCGAAAATATCATAGGACCAAATTTTTGAGGGGTTTTCCTGGAATTTTTCCGTAATATAACGGGCAAGATCAGCGCATTGTTTTTCTGTGCCCATCAGAGGAGTAATTTCAGTGGTGATGTCGGTGCGGATAATATGCAGGGAAGGAGCACTGGCCTTTAATTTTACACCAAAAAGGCCCCCCTGTTTAATAAGTTCGGGTTCCTCCAGGTGCATTTCCGAAAGAAGATTGACTACGCCGTAACCAGTTTCATATACTTGAGCTAATCCCTCGGCAACCTTGTCGTATTCACGTTTGGCTGTACTAAGTTCTTTCATCAGCCGCAGGATATCATGGTCTCCTTCAATTTTTAAACCTGTAACTTCATGGAGAACATCATGGAAAAGACCTGCTTTGGCTGTCATTTCAATAGACGCAGCTCCTGTGCCCATATCCATATTATCCAGAACCACGTCTTCCACAAAATCCATCTGGGCTAAAACCTCAATAGCCTGGTCAATGTCCCGCAGTCTTCTGACGGTGCTGATGGTATCATGTACCGCTGTTTCAAACTTTTGACGGAGCCAGTGATCACTGTTGAGCTCTTCAATCCACTTTGGCAAACTTACATTGACTTCCGTTACGGGAAATTCAAAAAGGGCCTCCTCTAAGATCTGCAGGATTGCTCCTTCACTAAGCTGCGCTACATCTATGGGCAGTACAGGAACACCATAAAGATTCTCCAGTTCCTGGGCCAGTTCTATGGTCTCCACATTATTGGGATGTAAAGAGTTGAGGATAACTACAAAGGGTTTGTTCAAGGCCTGTAACTCCTCAATTACCCTGGCTTCTGCCTCAAGATAGTTCTCCCGTGGGATGTCGGTAATGCTGCCATCAGTAGTAACAACTATCCCTATAGTAGAATGATCAGCAATTACTTTCCGTGTTCCCATCTCAGCAGCTTCCTGGAAGGGCATAGGTTCTTCAGCCCAGGGAGTATTGACCATGCGTGGTCCTAACTCATCTTCATAGCCTTTGGCACCCGGTACTGTATAACCTACACAATCAACTAAACGGACTTTTACCGAAAGTCCTTCTTTCACTTGGATTTCTACGGCCTCATTAGGCACAAATTTGGGCTCAGTGGTCATGATGGTTTTGCCTGCACCACTCTGGGGTAATTCATCAATGGCTCTTTCCCTGTCGTAAACATCTTTGATGTTCGGTATAACCAAGAGATCCATAAACTTTTTAATGAAAGTCGATTTGCCGGCACGAACCGGTCCAACTACGCCTAAATACACATCACCTCCAGTTCGTTCGGCTAAGTCGCGGAAAATCCTTTCCACATTATCCCCTCCTTCTACATAACATTTCGCAAGCTTTGCAGTTGCAGAGTAACATCCCCCCTTAAAATCAACAAGATTTTACAAGCAAACACACCACCAGGCTGGTATTCATTAACAATACATATATACTTGCAATGGGACGTATTTAGTACTGGTCTAAAAAAAAATGACCTTTAGCTTACAGGCTAAAGGTCATTTTTCCGCCAGATAAATTCTTACCAATTAAGACTGGTTACTACCTCTTCCACTTCATGGGTCTTCATCCTGAGCATCAGGTCTACCACTGCTTCTTTTGGTTTCTTACGTTCAAAAAGTACATAATAAGTCTCCGTTGTAATAGGCATAGGTACACCATATTGCTTGCTTAAAGCATAGGCTGCGGCTGTAGCTTTCACACCTTCTACCACCATGCCCATATTGGACAGTACTTCTTCTAAAGGAACCCCCTGGCCTATTTGGATACCTGCCCGGCGATTACGGCTATGCATACTGGTACAGGTCACTACCAGGTCCCCGATACCGGTTAGCCCGGCAAAGGTTAAAGGATTAGCCCCTGCGGCCACACCTAACCGCGCCATTTCAGCGACCCCACGAGTAATCAGGGCAGCTTTTGTATTATCACCAAAACCCAGCCCGTCTGCAATACCTGTACCCAAGGCAATGACATTTTTTAAGGCTCCGCCCAGTTCAATACCAATAAGATCAGGATTTGTATAAACCCTGAATTTTGGGGACATAAACAAATCCTGGACCTCTTCCGCTACCTCACGTTTATGGGCTCCTACTACAACAGCAGTGGGAATATCCCTCCCTACTTCTTCAGCATGGCTAGGACCTGACAGCACTGAGATATGAGGTTTTTTTATGTTCAACTCTTCTTCGATCACCTGGCTTAACCTTTTAAGAGAGTCTGTCTCAAACCCCTTGGCCGTATTAATAATGAACGTTTCTTCCTTAATTAGATCAACAATTTTACGACAAAGTTCTCTGATGCTGTGGGAAGGTACAGACAGCACGATGTATTTTGCCATACTTATAGCTTCCGTTAAATCAGTGGTAGCCGTTACCCCGTGGGGAATAACAACCCCGGGTAAGTAATGAAGGTTTTCCCGGGCCCGCTTTAAGGAAGCTATCTGCTCACTGTTCCTGCCCCACAGGTTTACCTTTAAACCCTTTTTGGCCAAGAGTACAGCTAAGGCTGTGCCCCAACTCCCGGCTCCTAATACAGCCACATCTGCCATACCGGTTCCTCCCCTTATTTCTGTCCTATTTTATATTCAGTTCCCTTGATAAGCCTGCTGATATTTGCTTTGTGACGATAAATAACAAACCCAGCACCCAGTATACCGAAAAGAAGGATGGGCAAAGGTTTATGCAAAATAATCATGGCCACTGGCACACAGAAAGCCGCCAGAATAGATCCCAGCGATACATAACGGCTGAAAAAAACTGTTAACAAAAAGATCACCAGGGCAATAAGGGTCACATCGGGGGCCAGTGTTAAAATTACGCCAAACCCGGTGGCTACCCCTCTGCCACCTCTAAAACCGTGAAAAAGCGGATAGGTATGGCCAACCATGGCAGCCAGCCCAGCTATTACCGCGTACACGATATTTCCCAAACTTAATCCAATTCCCACACTTAAAGCTCCTTTTAAAGTATCACCTAACAAAACCAGCATCGCCGGGCCTTTACCGATGGTGCGCATAACATTGGTCATACCCGTGTTGCCACTACCATACTGCCTGATGTCTACACCTCTCAATAGCTTTGTCAGGATAATGCCAAAGGAAATCGACCCCAAGAGATAACCGGAGATTACTGCCACAAACAACTCCATCCATACCCCTCCACTTTTACCCTTCCCTTTTTCTCACCGTAATGCGGATTGGTGTTCCCTCAAAACCAAAATTTTCTCTTATTTTATTTTCCAGATATCTCAAATAGGAAAAGTGCATCAAATCAGGTTCATTAACAAAGAAAACAAAGTGAGGAGGTTTAATTCCTGCCTGAGTAGTAAAGAGTATTTTCAATCTTTTCCCTTTATCGGCCGGGGGTGGATTTAACTGAACCGCATCGGTAATAACTTCATTGAGTACACTGGTGTTAATGCGGTGATTCTGCTGTTCAGCCACAAAATTGACCAGGTCAATAATTTTAATCACCCGCTGTTTGGTAAGAGCCGAAACAAAAATGGTGGGAGCATATTGCATGAAACCCAGTTCAGAGCGAATAGTCTTTTCATATTTATGCATGGTTTTTTCGTCTTTTTCTACCAGGTCCCACTTGTTAATAACGATAATACTGCCTTTGCCGGCTTCGTGAATATAACCGGCTATCCTTTTATCCTGTTCTGTTACACCTTCCGTTCCGTCAAAAACTAAAAGGCAGACGTCACTCCTGTCCACAGCCCGGAGGGAACGAATGACACTATAGCGTTCCGTTGCCTCTTCAATTTTTCCTTTACGCCGCATTCCTGCGGTATCAATAATGGTATACCTTTGATTATCCTTGACAAAAGGGGTATCAATAGCATCGCGGGTTGTACCGGCTATATCACTGACAATAACCCTTTCCTCACCTAAGATGACATTGACCAGCGAAGATTTCCCCACGTTAGGTCTGCCCACCACGGCAATTTTAATGACATCGGGCTCATAATCATCAGTAGGTATGTCTTTAAAATGGCTGATAACCTCATCCAGTAAATCACCAATATTCATGCCATGGACTGCAGAAATAGGTACCGGATCACCCAGGCCTAGTTGATAAAATTCATAGACGGTCTCATTTCCTTTAAACTGTTCCACCTTATTGACAACAAGAATTACAGGCTTATTGGTCCTTCGCAGCATTTCCGCTACGTTCTCATCGGCAGAAGTAATGCCCGTACGGCCATCCACCACAAAAAGGATAACATCTGCTTCCTCCACTGCAAGCTTAGCCTGTTTCCTGACTTGACCCAAAATTGAGTTATCTTCACTGGTAAAATCAATACCTCCAGTATCCACGACGGTAAAAGATTTTCCCAGCCATTCTGCGTCCCGGTAGATCCTGTCCCTGGTTACACCCGGCGTATCTTCAACGATGGCCACAAGCCCCCCTGTTAACCGGTTAAAAAGCGTTGATTTACCTACATTGGGCCGGCCAACTATGGCCACGATGGGTTTAGTCATGCTTTCACCTTCCTCATCCTGAGATGATCTTCTCTAATAAAGCATTGGCACTTACAGGAACAATGGTAATCTTTAAACCTAATCTTTCCTCAATGTCGAGAGGTGTAAGATCATCGAGAAACCGTCCTTCCTGGGTCTTCAACATTACAGAAGGAAGAAACACCTCCGTGCCGGGGGACATCCCCTTTAACCCCGCTAAGAGACACGTCCCTGTCAAGAGTCCTGTGACGGTAACTGTAGGTCCAAAAAACTCGTTAGATACTGCTCTTAAAGACACGTGCAAGCCCCTTATCTGATTGAGCCTTTCTATAATAGGTTCCAGGACATATTGCCCGGACATACCGGTTACAAGGGTAATATTTTTTGCAGGTCTTACTTGCTCTGGGAAAGTTAACTCAGAAAATTCCTGCCAAAAGAGTCTAACCATACCTACACCATTTTCCAGTTGGGGAAAATCTTCATAGGCATTGTATTCAGGCAATGCTTCCCCCGCCGCCAGATAAAACTCGTCAGAAAGCCAGATAAAGTTTGAATGTCGTTTTTTTTGACATTCCCGCTGTTTTTCATGGACCCAGGCAATAATCTCCCAAGCCTCCCGGGGAGTAAAAGTGCGCAGTTCAGGGAGATTCTCCCTGTACTTGGTTATCCCTACAGGAACAATGGCCAGGGATCTAACGCCTTTAATCTTGAGCAAATCTTCATAAGTCTGTTCTAGAAATTTCCCGTCATTGATACCGGGACATAAGACCACCTGGGTATGAAATTCGATTCCCGCCTGGGCTAAATCCTTCATAATGGAAAGCAGCTTTCCTGCCCGGGGATTTTTTAGAAGCCTCGTCCTTAGCTGGCTGTCAGTGGCATGGACAGATACATACAAAGGCGATAAACGTTCTTTTTTGATCCTCTCTATATCCTCTTTTTTCAGGTTAGTAAGAGTGACAAAGCTCCCCTGGAGAAAGGAAAGACGAAAATCATCATCTTTAATATAGAGACTTGGGCGCATATTGAAAGGCATCTGATCGACAAAACAAAAAAGACATTTATTTTGGCACACTTTAATACGGTCAAAAACGGCACTGCCAAAAACTACGCCCAGGGGTTCGTCGTAGTCCTTTTCAATCTCAAAGATTTGCTGCTGGCCATCTCTCTCTATTTCCAGTTCCACTTCCTCCCCAGCCCATTCAAATTGAAATTCAATGACATCACGTAAGGTTTTGCCATTTACACTGATGATTTTATCTCCCGCTTTTAAACCTAATTCCTCAGCCAATGAACCGGGGGCTATATCCGTAATTACTGCTGCTGTCATTTACTTTACACCACCGTAGCAAATTCGCACAATATATCTATTATAGAACATTATAGAACAAAAACACATATATGTCTTTATTTTTTCCCCTCACACCCCGCATATCAGAAAGTTAAACTTTCTGATATGCATGCAAATTGATTAAATTACTGTTGTTTAGTTTTATTTTAACCAATTTTTTTATTTTTGGCAGCTGTCTCCTGAGGAGATAAGCAGAACATAAAAGCATCAGGTTTTTTAAAGGCTTTATCATTTGCAAATACCAACATGCTCTTATGAAGAAATGGTTACAAGAAGAAACATCGATGACTAAAACTTGCTCTTTAGTTTCCAGCAATTTTAGCAAATCAAGAGCGGCTACACTAATAATCTTTCCTTCCGGTCCCACTCCCAGTGTATAAAGGTCAATGCCCAGAGGATCTTTCCCCATATAGTAGAGCTTTCCTACACTAAAGTCCCGATGGGCGGCAAAATGAGGCAATTTAAGAATATCCCGGCTTTTCATAGTCTCTTGATAAAGATTGCCCTGACAAGAAGCTGCCAGAACAGAAGCGTGACAACCAAGCTGATCAAGGTAAACGATTTTCACAGTGGCCCTCCATATTTTCCTCTAAATACTTGCATTTAACCAGTTTGACCAGGTGTACAAATTTCATATAGGAAAGCTGGGTACCTTTAATGACGATAGGACGCCCCAGAAAAGACAAACCCAGGCGGCGTGAAGTATACCCCCCGACAACCATTAGAAAATTCACATAGGGCATGGTATTAATAAACAAGATATCTTCTTGTTTGCCACCTGCCAGGTAAACAAATTGCCGCATAATGGCTTCATAATCGCGCCCCAGGTTTTTCTTACTGGTGATATAGATTTCATTACCATATTCATCAAAACCCATAAACCGGATACGCCCATGGTCAGGGGAAACCTGAGCATCAAAATAAGGAACATTCAGCAGTTCCTCTTTATAGGCTACACGTGTTTCGGGCAACAATCCTAGATGAATGGCGGCAGCCGTAATAGATGAATGGGATCCCCCGTAACAATTATAAATAATTTTCACTTTTTCATCCCTGTCCCCTAACACCCTGTACAATATTTTTTCCAATGCTATTAAATAGGGGGTAACAAAACTGCTACCCCCTTTTAGCTATTTATTTGGGTCCTGTCTCTCTTCATCTTTATTTTGCCTTTTCTTTTCATCGACGGGACCTAAATAATTGGCGAATTCTTTACCTAATCCACCCAGTTTGTTTAAGGAGCCTTGAATACTTCCTGTGCTTAGAAGCAGGAAAGCACCTCCCCCGATCACTAGGAAAGCCAGAAGCCACAAGAGTGCTCTGCCTGCCCCCGGGCTGGGTATCCCTGGAGCCGGTGCACCAGGTCCGGGTGCGGCGGCTATGCCCAGTAATTTAGGTATGCCATCGGCAAAGAGGGCTACACCTCTTTCCGCTGCAGTCCGGCTGTTTGTATGGGTACCTACTTCTATAAGAATGGCCCGGGGCGCTAAATCCTGGTTATAGTTTCCTTTCGCCATGAAAATCCCTTTAATGAGCCCGGGATAATTTTTATCATAATAGGCTTTTATTTGTTTGGCGAATTCCAGGTTGGAAGACATATGGGGGTTTTGCCTTCCTACTACCAGCCTTATTTTTGTGGCTTCTTTCCCATCAATAACTTTTCGATAAAAATTAGGGTCAGGCACCCCATCACGATGGACGTCAATCAGGGCAATGGGATTTGTTTTTAATAGCTGCACCGCCGTCTTACGGGAGCGGTGATAGGCATTGGCATCATGAGGATCGTGATTGTTAAATGAAACTGTAGCATTAGCGCCTTTTTCTTTTAGGGTATTGGCCAGGGTGTTACCAACCTGTTTAATGCCGCCTTTACCGGGTTTACTTTCTGTGCCATCAGTAGGCACATATGATTCATCAGTATGGGTCATGTAAATTGCCACATGGTTTTTGCCCTGGGCTAAACTCATGACAGGGACCTGGTCCCACTCCGGTAGCCAGGCAATGTTTTCCTTTCCCACAAGTTTGCAGTATACCGTATCTTTATCGATGCGGATTACCTTATACCTGTTATTATCTTCAATAATAATTTCGTCTCCGATAAACACATCACGGGCCATATGATCTATTTCTTTTCCCTTTTCATCCACAAAAGTATAGTAACCTCCGTCTGTACGCTCTCCTTCCCATTTTCCTAAACTGTCCAGGAAATTTAGCTCCAAACCCGCTTCAGCCACGGTGTTATACACCTTGGGATTATTTTCGTAATAATAGAGGGTTCCACCCACAATGATGAGCAGCAGGCTTGAGTATACAATAAATTGGTTGATCTTACCTCTTTTCATGTTCCCCACCCTCCTTCTGGACACTAAGGGTATCTTGTTGCGCATAAATTTCCTTATGTTCAGCAGCTTCCTGTTTGGGTACGGTTTTTAGGTGCCCAATAAGTTCAGGTTCCCGGCCTTTTGATTCGGGTCCCCCCTGCAAACGCTCCCGGGTTTCACCAATTATTTCAGCCAATAGGATTGCTACCAAACCGGCAATAACAATAGAGTCAAAGGCTCCAGCGCCGCCAATATTAACAGTTCCTGGCGTACCTGTAGAGATGAGCCAAAACCAGTTCATTAAATCTAAAAACAATACACCCATGGTTGCGGCAACAAAAGCGGCCCGTCGTGAACGTCCTACCAGATAGGCAATGGTACCACCTACCAGGGGATATACATAAAGAGGATCTATAATTGTCCGACTACCGCCAGGATCTCCTTTCATCACAAAATGACCAATGTAATAAATTACGCCGCCTGTTACTACCGATGCAACTAAGGCCCTTACCCATTCTTTCGTGGTTCCCGCGGTAACTAATAAATAAACAGCAAGCCCAATAGGAACCAGGGCCCCTCCCACGTTAATAGAAGACTGGATATTCCCGCGGGACAGGGGAATGTCAATAAAACTTCCTACGATTAAAGCTGCAATTACTGCCAAGGCAGTTTTGTCCGATAAACGCATGCGGTCCAAGAGCCTTTGCGCAAGGCCAAAATAAACAAGAATTGAGGCAATAACCAATACTAACATACCTACGGGCAACCTGGCCAAAAGAATCCTCTCCTTTTCCAAACCCTTTTGACCGTAGATTTCCCTGTCAAAAGCAGAAATATGCAATCAACATTTCCCAGGAAATGGCAATACCTTCCCTTTAGGGGAAGGCATTGCCATTTAGTTGTTGGTTGATAGTTGTTAGTTGGTAGTCTTATTTCTAAGCTTACCATTTTCCAGCTCCCGATTTTTTTGTTCAGGTAGGGGACAGCGGGTAGCAGGTGGCCTAAAAGTCGGATTTCGGAAGTCAGATATCGAATTCAATATTAACCGGACTCTGAAAACCGGTTACTAATCACTAACGTTAAATATCTAATGTCGTCCTGGTTAGCAGGTCCCGGTATAGTTCCGGTCTCCGTCCGGCCAGGTAAAAACTGTGCCGCATAGTCCGGCGTTCCTTCTGTCGGATAGTATTAATTAAGGAACTTTCCAGCTCAACACATAAGAGCCCCTCCTGACCGGAAAAGTCTTCTGCTATAATATTGCCTTTGGGATCGAAGACCAGCGCTCCGCCACTGTAGCTATGCCCGTTATCCTCACCTACCAGATTGCAGGCCGCCAGGAAAACAGAATTATCGTAGGCCCGCGCTGTCAAATATTTAGTCCAGATTTCTTTCCTGTCCCCCACAATACTGGGGGAAGCATGGGGAGCAAAGATAATTTCCGCCCCTTTCAGAGATTGAATGATACTGATTTCCGGAAAATGAGCATCCCAGCATATTTGGATGGCAAATTTCCCTTTACCGCTCTCAAAAACAGGAAAATCCCTACCAGCATCATAATATGATTCCTCACTCTGTCCCAGATGGGTTTTACGGTACACATCCCAGGAACCATCGGGAAAGATGAGTAATTGGGTGATATAGGGATTACCGGTTGGATTTTTTTCAGCCAGTCCCACGGCAATGACCATTTGGTATAATTCCGCCATCTGCATAAGACCAGACATCCAGGCACCGGGAATCTCCAGGGGATATTGGGGGGGAACACCGCGGCGGTAACCATGTATACACATCTCAGGAAAGCAAAGGATATCTACTTTGTGTTTAGCGGCCCGTAAAATAAAATTCGATACTTTACTTAAATTCTCTTCAATTTGACCAAACCTCGCGGTCATTTGAACGAGACCAATTTTAAGATCCTGCACGATTCCACCTCAACTTGTGATCTAAAACTTTGCTACCTTCTCTGCATCAAAATAAAACTGCCATTCTCCTTTAACCCCTTCCCGGAAGGCCCCTAATTCCAAATGCAGCATGGCAATCCCACAATCAAGGCGCTTGGAAATACTGTAGCTGTCCCGGGGGTTGTCAGTCTTTACAATAATTTCTTCATCATTAAGTACCGAGTGTGCCTTTAAAGACATCTTCCACAGAGGAAGCTACAAGATGAGCCTGCCCCCCACTAAAAGGACAGTATTCTTTACAAAAATTGTTTAAGCTTACTAAATCTTCAATTGTAAGCTCCCTCCCATTAAACTTACGCCTTGAATGGCGTTTAAAGATGGACTCATGCCAGTCCGAAATAAAACGCATAACAAAAATACCCTTCCTTTTACAGATTTAAAACAACATCCTGAAGCTTACGCTTGGGCACATGATGAACACGATTTTCATCCCGCCAGTATTTGATATCGGCTCCCTCATCAATCTCATCAATAACAACTTTTTCCTTGGGTTTACCCAGGGCTAATACCAAAAGGATTTCATATTTTTCAGGGATATTAAGGACTTCACGCAATTTCTGTCGCTGGATCACATAAATCATGCACCCTCCCAGGCCTTTTTCCACTGCACCCAGCATCATGTTTTGGGCAGCAATTCCGAAATCTACCTTGGGAACATTCATGTTTATATCTTTGTCCTCTAGGATAATTATGTAAGCCGAAGGTCTTTCTCCCGGTTCAGGGCCCGGCCACTCCGTTAAATAACCTGCCCAGCCTAAAGTGGGATAAATCAATTCATTTTTCTCTTTCTCCCAGGAAATAATAAACTTAAGGGGCTGCCTGTTACCTCCGGTAGGTGAGAGCCTTCCCAGGTCTACCAGTTCCAGCAAAGTCTCCTTGTTTACGGCAACATCCTCATAGAACCTCCTGTAGCTCCTGCTTTTAAGAACCAGGTCTTTTAACATAAAACTATCTCCTTCTTCGTTTGATCTCCAGTAATCCTTCATTATTTTTTTCTCTAACCAGAAAAAGTTTCTTTCAACCCGGAGGAGGAAAATTTATGCCGGTAGCTCCCAATAGCCTCTGCAATGGTTCGTACTGCTTCTTCCCTTCCCAGGACCTCTTTCACACTGGTTATTTTATGTTCCAGCTGTTTATATACCTCGAAAAAATGAGATATTTCCTGGAACATGTGGTTAGGTAGTTCATTGATATGGCGATAAACGTTTAATGAAGGATCCTTATAGGGTATGGCAATGATTTTCTCATCCACTTCCTCATTATCAATCATTTTAATCAGGCCAATGGGATAACACTGGACAAGGGTAAGGGGATCCAAAACTTCCGAACATAAAACTAAGACATCCAGAGGATCACCATCCTGGGACAAGGTTTTGGGTAAAAATCCGTAATTGGCGGGATAATGAGTTGAGGTATATAATATCCGGTCCAGGATTATCATACCCGTTTCCTTATCCAGCTCATATTTTTTTTTGCTCCCTTTAGGTATCTCAATAACAGCCAAAAAATCCTCCGGTGTGATCCTACACGGATCTATATCATGCCAAACATTAAACACATTCTTTCCACCTCCTATACAAGCTATTATACCTTTTGCTTATTTTTTTAAAAGCTGTTCCCCGCCTTAACACGGATAAGTCATATGTTATATACTAAAAGCAGCCATTACAATGTAAAGGAGTTCCAAATCATGAAAAAACGTGAAGATATTCCCGTAGAATATACCTGGGATATGTCTCATCTTTATCCCACCCGGGCTGAATGGGAAAAGGATTTACAGGAAATTAACGGGCTACTCCAAAAGATTGTCCAAATGAAAGGTGATATAACTAAGAGCGCCGCTACTTTATTAGAAACACTTACTCTCCTTGACCAGCTTTACTTGAAACTGGAATGGGTTACCAGCTATGCCCGGATGTCTTTTGATGTGGATATGGGTAATCCTCAAGCCAAAAAAGACTATGAAACCGTCTACAACCTGAATACAAAGGTGGGTGACCAGCTAGCCTTTATTGAACCGGAACTCTTACATCTCTCTCCCGGAACTTTAAAAACATATCAACAGGAAAAACCAGAACTCCTGACTTACTCCTTTATGTTTGAAAAACTGTTTAAACAAAAGGAGCATGTCTTACGCCCGGAAGAAGAAGAAATATTGGCCCGCATGGAATCCCTCGGTGGTTCCTTCGAAAAAATCTTTGATGATATTACAGTAAACGACTTGCAGTTCCCAGAAATCGAAGATGAAAAAGGAGAAAAAATAATTGCCAATGAGGTCAACTACAGGAAAAACCTGACTTCCTACAACCGAGAAACCAGGAAAAGGTTCTTCAAAGGCCTCTTAAGTACTTATGGTTCCCATATCAATTCCATTAGTTCCACTTTTTACGGCAGCGTTAAGTACCGTATTTATCTGGCCAAAACCCGCAAATATCATTCATCGCGCCATATGGCCTTATCCCAAAACCATATACCCCTTGAGGTTTACGATACTTTAATCAATACGGTCCGCAGTAACGTGGGACTGCTCCAGGACTATCTTAAATTGCGCAGGAAAACTTTAGGCTATGAGGACCTCCATTTCTACGACCTTTTTGTACCTTTAGTAGAGGATGTTAATAAAACCTACTCCCTGGAAGAGGCACGGGAAACTGTTCTGGAAGCCTTAAGTGTCCTGGGTGAAAACTATATCACCAACTTAAAGCAAGCCTTTAACTCGCGTTGGCTGGATGTTTACCCTAACAAAGGAAAAACACCGGGGGCTTATGCCCATGGCGTGTACGGCGTTCATCCTTATTCCCTCCTCAATTTTACAGGAACTTTGGAAGATATTTTTACCATGGCCCATGAGTTAGGTCACGTGATGCACAGTTACTACAGCAATAAAAACCAACCCTATATCAACTCTGACTACACCATTTTCACCGCGGAGGTGGCCTCCACTGTAAACGAATACTTCCTTTTCCGGCATTTGTTGAACAAGGCTGCTACCCCCAAAGAAAAGGCATATCTCCTGAGCATGCACCTGGATAGTATTCGTTCCACCCTCTACCGCCAGGCCTTTTTTGCTGATTTTGAAATGCAGGTACACCGGATGGCTGAAGAAGATCAGCCCCTTACTCCTGACGTCCTTTGCTCCCTTTATCGTGGACTGTACGAGTACTATCACGGTCCCGGTTTTACCATCGATGAAGAGCTGACTTATGAGTGGGCACGTATTCCCCATTTCTATAACGCTTTTTACGTTTATCAATACGCTACAGGAATTTCCGCTGCCATTAGCCTGGCCCGCAATATCTTGGAACAAAAACCCGGAGCTTTGGACGCATACCTGGGCTTCTTGAAAGCAGGAGGTTCCGATTATCCCATCAATATTTTGAAACAAGCCGGTGTGGATATGTCAACTTCTGCGCCTATCCTGGCTGCCCTCCAGGATTTCTCCGTAACGCTCCACGAACTGGCACAACTGTTATGATTTTGTTTTAAAAACAGCGCCCAGTTATCCAGGCTCTGTTTTTATGTCTAATACATCGGATTTTAAAGAAGATATTTCTTAAACCCAAAGTTATTCTCACAATCATAGCCTAGTTTACGATACATTTCATGGACCGCAAGCCTGTCTTTGCGGGAAAGCAGTATGATGTAGTAAACCTGTTCTCTCCGGGCAATTTCCTCTGCATACACTGGTGGGTAGACCTGGAGGATCCCGGCTTCCGGGATTAATAAGTAGTAAACTAAAAGTAAGAAAAAATAACGAGAACCGTCCTGGTTCTTTTTTTGGGGAAACCCAGGATGAACGTGGTATACTTCTCAAGTAACACAAGACTAAGCTTCCGGCATACAAACTAATATAGAGAGGCTTGTAATTTCGAAAAAGTAAGCGAAATCCTCGTAGAACGGTAGAACAATTAGGCATTAACGAGGATGCCATCACCCTGGAATCTTAATTTATGGATTACCTGGGAGCAGATAGCATGGATGTGGTGGAATTAATCATGGCCCTGGAAGAAGAATTTGAACTGGAAATTCCCGATTCAGAAGCTGAAAAGATTACCACCGTTGGCGACGCCGTAGAGTATATAAATAGTCATCTATAAACGATTGTAGCCCCTTGAGACTACAACCTTCATTTTACAAGGGCTTCCGGTCAAAACTACGGTACTGGATAGCTTCGGCCAGGTGGGCAGTGGTAATCTCCTCAGAACCGGCCAGATCAGCAATGGTACGGGCAATCTTCAGTATCCGGTCGTGGGCCCGGGCGCTTAGACCCAGGCTATTAAAAGCCGTCTTCAGAAGATCTTTGGCTTCACCCTGCAAAGGACAGTATCTTCTTACTTCTTTTCCGCCCATCTGGGCATTACACTTGATATTGCTTCCGGCGAAACGGGCCAACTGCCTCTCCCGGGCCCTAATGACCCTGGCTCTGACAGCCTTAGAGGATTCCTCCTCTTTTTTATTGTCAAGATCCTGAAAAGTTACACGGGGTACATCCACATGGATATCAATACGGTCCAGGAGGGGTCCTGAAATTTTGTTCCGGTATTTATTAATCTGATGGGGAGTACATGTGCACTCCCTGAGAGAATCGCCATAAAAACCACAGTAGCAAGGGTTAGCCGCTGCCACCAGTTGAAACCTGGCAGGATAAGTTAAAGCAGCGGAAACACGCGAGATAGTTACCACTTGGTCCTCAATGGGTTGGCGCAGGGCCTCCAGTACATCCCTCCGGTATTCAGGCAGCTCGTCTAAGAATAAGACCCCGTGGGTAGCCAAACTGACTTCTCCTGGCCTGGGTATTTGCCCACCGCCGATGAGACTGGCAGGTGAAGAGGTATGATGAGGCGCCCGGAAGGGTCTTTTCGTTACCAGGGGCATATCTTTGGATAAAAGCCCTGCAATACTGTAAATCTTACTCACATCCAGGGCTTCTTCCGCTGTTAAAGGTGGCAAAATTGAAGGTAGGCATTTAGCCAGCATACTCTTACCCGAGCCAGGAGTCCCTACTAATAAAATGTTATGACCTCCTGCCGCCGCCACTTCCAAAGCGCGTTTAACCATCGCCTGTCCTTTCACTTCAGCTAGGTCTGCCTCTCCAGGCTGCTCCTGGCTTAAGAATCTGGCCAAGCTGATTTTCTCCACAGGAATAAATGATTCGGGTTTTTCCAGAAATTCTTTGACCTGCAGCAGGTTACAAAAGCCATAGGCAGTAACGGAAGTAAGGGACGCTTCACCACTGTTTTCCGTGGCTAAAACCAGGGTTTTGTTGTTTTTTTCTCCCAAAAATAAGGCCATAGGTAAAATTCCCGGCACAGGACGTATACTTCCGTCCAGGGATAATTCTCCCACCAAAACATGGTTCTCTAAATAATCACTCTTTACCTGTTCGGTAGCCGCCAGAATACCCACAGCGATGGCAAGATCAAAACCAGGCCCTTCCTTTTTGATATCGGCAGGTGCCAGATTGACAATAACCTTACGGGGTGGAAATTCAAACCCTGCATTTTTAATGGCCGTGCGTACCCGCTCCTTGCTTTCTTTAACAGTCGTATCGGGTAGGCCCACGATCTCGAAAGCAGGAAGCCCACCAGCCACATCTACCTCGACTTCAATCAAATAAGGGTCCATGCCTACAGTGGTACAGCTAAAAACCTTTGCTAACAAACTAACCACTCCGCTGACAATATTTTCTACAAAAAAATATTCTGTTGTATTATGAGATTTCCTGCACTTAAGCAGGAAAAAGATAAATATATTATGTATTCATATTTCTATAAATAATAAATGGCAACCTTCTGGCTACCTTCCTGCCGGAAAGCAGCTTCATCGTTAAACAAGGAAAAAGGAGTGGAATTAAGGATAAAACGGAAGAAGGGTAAGCACATGCATTAAGTCCGCATGGTACTTACCCTCTTCCTTCTGCGTGGATTTCCAATGGAAACCTCTCCCTTTCATCCCCGGTATTCACCTTGGTAAGCAGATTACCTCAACTACTCCCCCGAAAGCTTTACCCCACCCAGTTCCTAGGCAAAGAGTGTAATAAGTTTTCGCCCTTTCTCCCATCCCTGGTTTTTCTAGCCTGTACCAGTACTCCGGATAACTTCATCTTGATGGGACGCCCACCATTTTCAGTTATCCTAAATGGCTCTTACTCAGCCCTTGGACCTTTCATTTACCAGGTTTAGGATTCATTCGCTTCTCCGCCTTTCATCATTCAACTCCCTGTATTAAGGGCTTACAGCTTCCAGGTCAGAATAGTTTACCGGGCTATTGGGCCTTTCGTCTATTCACCCCTTTAAACTTTTTACCCTTAAAGCGGTTCCCCGCTACCACATGGAGGTTTGTTTACTCAGCCTTAGCTTAATCCTCCTAAACTTTTGTACTGACCAGTATTCAGAACAACCAATTCAAGGAGCCGACTATTCGGGTTACCGAGGCTTTCCTACCAGTACTCCAACCGAAGTTTTTTCCTGGTGATTTCATTCTACAAAAGAAAAACTCTTTCGTCAATATATTATCAGAAATTCTTTAAAATTC
The DNA here is from genome assembly GCA_964637385.1 of uncultured Peptococcaceae bacterium. Lineage (GTDB taxonomy): Bacteria > Bacillota > Peptococcia > DRI-13 > DRI-13 > Thermanaerosceptrum. The sequence continues at coordinate 14,288 of CAZWTM010000012.1, read as the reverse complement.
GTAATCCTTTTACATCCCTTCAATTGTTCGTACTCCTTCTTCACAAAGCCGCTGGATAAAATGCTTTTATTTCCCACAAACAAAAAATATTCGCCTCTTAGATTTTACAGTAGAAATGCCTAATTCCTCTTATCGGTGAATATCATGGTGTAAGGAATCCTATATTCAACGTGCCGCACACTTTTTAAGTTCCCTGCATATTATTCTGAATGACGTTTTTTGGGAGGTGGGATTTGATGGGCTTAGGAACAGTAGTGATTGCCATGGCCACGCTACTGAAAAGTTTACTCCTGTTAATTTACTACCTGAACAATAATGCTTTTCCCCAGCCCCTCTCGGAAGAGGAAGAAGCCCTCTATCTGCAGAAGTTCAAAAAAGGGGATATGAACGCCCGCAACATATTGATCGAACGAAACCTGCGGCTGGTTGCTCATATTGCCAGATCCTTTGAAAACACAGGGGAAGATCGGGAAGATATCATCTCTATCGGTACCATTGGCTTGATTAAAGCAGTAAATACTTTTGATGAAAGTAAAGGTACTAAGCTGGCCACCTATGCCACAAAATGCATCAAAAACGAAATCCTCATGCATTTGCGCAAACGAAATAAAGGTGAGGTTTTCCTTTACGACCCCATCAGCACTGATAAAGAAGGTAATGAAGTGGCTCTCATTGACATCCTGGGTACTAATCCCGATGCCGTTCATGAAACAGTACAAAATAACGTGGATATGGAGAAAATCGTTTCACAAATCAAGTATCTAAGTAGTATCGAGAAAAAAGTGGTAGAAATGCGCTATGGTCTCTTAGATGGCATTCGTAAACCTCAGCGGGAAATCGCTAAAATCCTTAAATTCTCCCGCTCTTACGTTTCCCGCATCGAAAAAAAGGCCTTAGAAAAATTGATAAAAGAGTTATCGTAATTTTTTAAGTTATTGACATATAACTAAAGTATAAAATATAATCAAAGAAAGTTGTTTTTGTAGTATGGTGTGTGGGTATTCTTGCTAAAATTAGAAACACAGCAGGATGGAAGAACGGCAGGAGGTGTTGCTATGACAATTACAGCACCCCTTCTCGGGGTGTTTTTTATTTTTTAAAAACTTTAGGAGGCCTAAACAATGGCGGAAAAACAGTTTAAATTGAAATACGGTTCTACTTATCTTTCCCTGGAACTTAAGGAAGAAAACATCCTGCACATACTGGAAGGCAAAGACCTGGCACCTGTGGCAAACCTGGAAGCCGCAGTAAATGAAATCCTGGATAATCCTCTGGGAACTGAACCCTTCAATGACATTTTTGCCTCAGGTCAGAAAGTAGTTATTGTGGTAAGTGATGTCACACGGCTTTGGGTTAAAACCAGCCTTTTTCTTCCTTTTATCATAAAACGTTTAAATCAGCTGGGCATTGCCGATAAAGACATCACTATCCTGGTAGCTACAGGTACCCATCGTGAAGAATCGGAAAGTGAACTGCAGGCCATCGTTGGAACTGATATTTTCCAGCGCATTAAAGTAATAGACCATGTTTGTGACCAAAGGGAAAACCTGGTCTATGCGGGTACTACCTCCCGGGGCACAGAAGTGGAGGTAAACCGTCTTTTGGTAGAATCTGACCGGGTCATCCTCACCGGAGGCATTGTCCACCACTTGATGGCAGGTTTTGGCGGCGGCCGCAAGAGTGTTGTCCCAGGTGTAGCTAGTAAGAAGACCATTGCCCAGAACCATCTCCATGCCCTAGATCCAAAAGCTCCAAAATCCAACCCTCTCATTGGTGTGGGAGCCCTAAAAAATAATCCCCTGCATGAGGATATGGTAGAAGCAACTGCTTTTGTCAATCCCGATTTCCTCATAAACAGCATTATTGATACAAAAGGGAAGATTGTTAAGCTGGTAGGAGGCCACTGGCTAAAAGCCTGGGAAGAGGGCTGCAAGTGGTGTGACGAAAACTTTGGTATTGCCATCCATGAGCAGGCTGACTTGGTAATCGCCAGTTGCGGCGGTTACCCAAAAGATATGAATCTTTACCAATCCACCAAATCTCTGTTTAATGCAGCCAAGGCTGTTAAACCGGGCGGTGTGATGATTTTACTTACAGAGTGCCGTGAAGGAGCTGGCGCTGCTGAATTTTTCGGCTGGAGCAAGTTCCTGCTGGATGGCACCATGGGCCAGGAATTACGCAGGAATTTCACCATACCTGGCTATGTCTTTTTTGCCGCCGTGGAAACGGCACAGAAATGTAAAATAATCCTGGTCTCTCAGATTTCACCAGAAGATGTGAAACCTATGGGCTTTCATGCCGTTTCCGACCTCCAGGAAGCCTTAAATATAGCCTTTGAAATCTTAGGACCAAATCCCTCTATTATCCTTATGCCTTACGCAGGAAGTACGGTCCCTCTCTTTCCCCCAATTTAAATCAAGATATAGTATAAAGAGGTGTTTATTCCATGAACATTCAACTCCTGATCGTTGTGCTATATATCGTCGTTTTATTTATCATCAGCTGGTATGCAAAACGCTTGGCCTCCCAGGGTTCTACTCATTTTATTTTAGCAGGCCGGGCTCTCTCGCCTTCTCTAGTGGCTGTCAGCATCGCGGGCTTAGCCATAGGGGGTGCCTCCACCATCGGTGTTTCCGAAAATGCCTACAATATGGGTCTTTCGGCGGGATGGTATGATGTAGCCTGGGCAGCGGGGGCCTTTATCATGGGTTTACTGGCTGCAGGTAAATACCGGGAGCTTCAAGTGACTACCATTCCCGAACTTTTTGAACGCTTCTACGATAAAAAAGGCCGTATTATCAGTGTAATTGGCCAAATCATCATTATGCTGGTCATCACGTCCCTCCAGTATGTAGCAGGCGGAGCCATTCTGGCCTCCCTCCTCCCTCAATACTTCAACATGCAAACGGGTATGTTGACCAGTGCCCTGGTCTTTATCAGCATGACTCTCATTGGCGGTATGTGGTCCGCCGGTTTATCTAATCTCCTCAATGTTTCCTTAATATATATAGGCACCATTATCGGGGCTTTCATGTGTGTTAAGTCCCAGGGAGGGTTACAGCAAATTGCCCTGGCCCTACCGGACAGCGCTAAATACTTCAGCCCTGTCAAAGGTGCAGGTATAGGAACAATTATGGCCTGGATGGCAGTAATGATTACCCAAACCCTGTCGGCCCAGGGCCCCGTCCAGATTGCCTGCGGGGCCAAAGACACTCAAACCGCCAGGAATGGTTTCCTCCTGGGGGGTCTTTTGATCCTCCCCATCGGCTTTCTCTCCGCCCTTATGGGTATCGCTGCCAGGGCCGCCTTTCCCGGTATTCAAGCTACCCTGGCTTTACCCAAGATCATCATGTCTCTGGATCCTGTGGTAGCAGGCATAACCCTGGCCGCCCTCTGGGCTGCTGACGTATCCACCGCCGGCACCCTGCTCTTAGGCTCTGCCACCCTCTTCTCCCAGGATATCTGGAAAAGGTTTATTCAAAGGAATATGGATGATAAACAATATCTCATGGTGAACCGTATGGCTGTGGCCCTGCTGGGGGTTCTTACTTACTGGATGGCTGCATCCGTCGTGGGAATCGTAAAAACCCTGGTCATTGGTTTGAGCCTCACTACCGCCTTTACGATCATTTTCCTCTTTACTGTGTTTGCCCCAGGTCTCTGCCGTAAAAATTCCGCCTTCTATACCACCCTGGCCGGCATTATCGTCTTGGTTCTCTGGCAGTTTGTCCCCACCATCCGGGTACTGCCCCATGTCATCTATCTCGAATGGATCGTCTGCCTCCTCACCTTCCTGGTGATACCCCTCTTTGACAGTAAACCGATCAAGATACAAATTGCAGAGTAAAATCAAAATAAAACCCATTTCTCCTTGCAGGAGAGATGGGCTTTATTATTATTTATTATTATTATATTTCGGGAGTCGGGAAGCGGGTAACGGGAAACGATTATCAGAATGCATCCCGTATTAACTCCAGTGACTTTACTTCTCCTTCTTCATTAAACAGAATCCCCACAACATCAAAACGGCACGCTTTCTTCCAGGCATTTTTGGCCTTTAAATAGTGAGCAGCCATTCTCTTTACCTTCTGCTGCTTAGCCCAGTTCACGGTTTCCTGAGGCAGCCCAAAACGAGTACCCTGCCGGCTTCTTACTTCTATGAAGACAAGGGTACCCCTGTCTTCCGCAATAATATCGATTTCTCCTAAAGGAGACTGATAGTTTCTTTCCAAAATACAGTAACCTTGATGTTTGAGATAGTGAACTGCTGCCTCTTCGGCAACCCGGCCCCTTAGTTTTCTGTCCATGTTTTCACCTTTTTTTCCGATTCACTATTAATCATAACATACCTCAAAACATAAGCAACCGCTATAAAGTAAAAAACAGGCAATTTCCCCGAGGGAGTGCCTGTTTTTTCTGTTTTATGGCAGGAAAACTTTAGCCACGCTGACGACAACATTGGTTAAAGGCTCGGGGTATACACCCAGGAAAATGGTAATGCCTAAGGCAACAAGCATGGTAACTTTCATAGACAGGGGAACGGGTATGGTACTGGTCTCTTTAGGATTATTAAGATACATGACCTTAACGACCATAAGATAATAGTATACAGATACCAGGCTCATGGCTAAAGCCACAAATACCAGCCATAGGTAGCCCTGTTCCATTACAGCCGTAAAGAGATAGAATTTACCGTAAAAACCGGCCAAAGGTGGAATCCCGGCCAGGGACAACAAACATACCAGCATGGTGGCAGCCATAAGGGGTGAACGTTGCCATAACCCTGAATAATCCTCGATCTCGTCACTCTGTAATTCTTTGCCCATAACGGTAATGACGGCAAAGGCTCCCAGATTAGAGAAAACATAAAGCATGGCGTAAAACATAGCGGCTTCCAGACCAGAGTTGGTATAGGCAATTAAACCTAAGAGGATGTAGCCGGCCTGGGCAATACCGGAATAGGCCATCAGGCGTTTGATATTGGTCTGGGGAATAGCCACATAGTTTCCCAGAAGGATCGTCAGGGTGGCAATAGTGACCACTACAGGCATCCAGGTCTCGGTATTGGTGAAGGCCTGCATAAAGAGGCGTAACAGGACCGCCAAACCTGCACCCTTGGAAGCAACGGACAGAAAAGCAGTAACGGGTGTAGGTGCTCCTTCGTAGACATCAGGTGCCCACATGTGGAAGGGAACGGCGGAAATCTTAAAACTGAAGCCGGCCAACACAAAGACCAGACCGAGAATCATTACGGGTTCCAGGGCAGGAGCATTAGCCACATATTTGGCGATGGTAACTAATAAAGGTGACTTGGCGATACCATAAACAAGGGTTAAGCCATACAACAACAGTGCAGAAGACAGGGCACTCAAAAGAATATACTTTACCGCTGCTTCCGAAGCCTTTTTCTGTCCCTTACCAAACCCCACCAGAGCAATAAAGGAAAGGGTCATCAGCTCTAAAGCCGTATAGAGGGTAATGACATCCCCGGCAGAAACCAGGATCATCATGCCTAGCACAGCGAAGATGAGTAAAGAATAATATTCACTCATTATTCCGGGTAATTCTTTACCCACGTAGTCTGTGGAAATGACAGAAACAAAGATGGCCGAGATGACGATGATAATCTTAAAATAGGTAGAAAAACTGTCAACAATATACATGCCATACAGGAAGGTATCATTGACGCCTATGAGGTAAATGAGATTCCCCAAGACACCCAAGAGTCCCAGAGTTGTCACATAACTGAGTCCTCTCCTCTGTTCTCTGGGAATCAGGAGGGATACCATCAGTACAAAAAAGGCCAGGGCGGTGGTAAGAAGTTCCGGACTGATTAAAGTAAAGTTCATTAGAATCCACCCCCTACAGTAATATTATGCAAATAGGTGTTCACAAAGGGATCTACACCGTTGTTAATTACATCAATCAAAAGGGATGGGAAGAAACCAAAGAGGATTAAAACCCCGCATAGCACCACGATAGGTACCATCTGGGCACCTTGGGCGTCTGTCAGGTCTTCCCACTTAGGATTAACGGGGCCGAAAAATACCTTTTGCACAACTCTTAGAACGTAAACAGCGGTGATAACCACACCTGATACAGCTAAAATGGCCAGGATGGGATAAGTCTTATAAGCCCCCACAAAAATCAGGAATTCAGCCACAAAGTTGTTGAGCCCTGGCAGTCCCAGGGAAGCCAAACCGGCAATGACAAAACCTGTGGCCACACGGGGCATCTGATAGGCCAGACCGCCAAAATCCGCAATCACTCTGGTATGAGCCTTGTCATAAATAACCCCTACCAGGGCGAAGAATAAAGCAGTCATGATACCATGGGCAAACATCTGGGCCACCGCACCATTAATACTGATGGTATTAAGGGCAGCAATACCCAATAATACATAGCCCATGTGGCTTACACTGGAGTAACCGATCACAAACTTCAGGTCTTTCTGGGCCATGGCAACCATGGCACCGTAAACCACGTTAACAATACACAATAAACCGATGACCGGTGACCAGAATACTGCTCCTTCCGGGAATAAGAAGATCCCGGCTCTGACTAAACCATAGCCCCCTAATTTCATCAAAACCCCGGCGTGCAGCATACTGACGGCTGTAGGCGCAGCTACGTGACCGTCGGGAGACCAGGTATGGAGAGGCCACATAGGTACCAGGAAGCCAAAACCAACCATCATCAGGAAGAAGGCAAATTTCTGGAAGAAGGGGTCATATTTGCAGGCTGTTAAGGCCTGGATATCAAAGGTTCCTAAACCGGCATAGAGATAAACGGCGATGACACCGATCAGTGCGAAGGCGCTGCCCACCAGAAGGTAAAGAGTCAGCTTCATAGCGGCATACTCCTTACGGGTACTACCCCATACACCGATGAGGATATACATGGGGATGACCGCTACTTCGAAGAAAAGATAGAAGAAAAACAAATCTCTGGATACAAAAACACCAAAAACCCCGGCTACGAGCGTTAAGAGGAAGATAAAAAACTCTTTAACCCGTTTCGTCATCCCCCAGGAAGCGAAAACCCCTGTAAAGATAACGATGGCAGTGAGAAGCACCAAAGGTAAACTAATTCCGTCCACACCTAAGGAGTAGTTAATGCCAAACTTCTCGATCCAGGGAATATCTTCGAGAAACTGGAGCCCGCCTTTACTCTGGTCATAAGCAACATAAGCATAGATGGAAGCTATGAGGGATATGCCTGTAAAGAGAGCGGCAACCCATTTAATAATCCGGTCTTCATTTTCTGGTATAAACAGTATGACCAGAGCTCCCAGGATGGGGGCCAAAACGATGATTGACAATAACGGCATGCTCATTTTACACCTCCCAGCACGGGTACAGCCATAAAGATTACGATTACTACCACAGCCGCAAAGATTACTAAAGCATAACTCTGCAGGTTACCTGTGTGGATATAGCGTAATTTCTTACCGATTCCCCTTGTACCGTCAGAGATGGCATGGGCCAGACCGTCAACCAGGTTGCGGTCACTCCAGTTAAAGGCACCGGCAATCTTTAAGACCACATTGTCAAAGAACCAGAGATAGATTTCATCGATATAGTATTTGTTATAGAGTACCTTGTACACACCTGGGAAGGTTTGGGCGATTTTCTCAGCGGAGACGGCTTTTTTCATATAGATGAGCCAGGCTAAGAAGATACCTAGCACAGCCAGGATTACCGAGGAACCCATGACCACAGGATTGACTGCTGGATGGTGGGGTTCGCCAAAGTAAACATAGGAACTGAAACCATGTTCCAGGAAAGGCGCTCCGATGAAACCGCCAAAAATAGAGAAAACAGCCAGGATAATGAGGGGAACTGTCATGGTCCAGGGTGATTCATGGGGTTCATGGTGACTTTCACTTCTTGACTCACCAAAGAAGGCCAGGAAAATCATCCTGAACATATAAAAAGCTGTCAAAAATGCCGTTAAGGAAGCCATGGCATAAAGGCCGTAATAACCGTGCTCAAAAGCGGCTAAAAGGATTTCGTCCTTACTCCAGAAACCAGCCAGGGGTGGAATCCCGGCGATGGCCAGGCCTCCGATTACCATGGTAATAGAGGTAATTTTCATATGTTTATAAACGCCACCCATTTTCATGATATCCTGCTCGTGAAGAGCATGGATAACACTACCGGCACATAAGAACATAAGAGCTTTAAAAAAGGCATGGGTGGTAAGATGGAACATGCCTGCCGTCATGCTGCCAACCCCCATAGCCATGACCATATAACCCAGCTGGCTTAGGGTTGAAAAAGCCAGGATACGCTTAAGATCTCTCTGGACAATGGCAATGGTGGCGGCAAAAAGAGCTGTAAAACCACCGACTACAGCTACTGTATAGAGGGTAGTGGCTGATGCCGCAAACAAGATATAGCCCCTGGCAATCAGATATACCCCTGCAGCAACCATGGTAGCGGCATGAATTAGCGCGCTCACGGGCGTAGGGCCTTCCATGGCATCAGGCAGCCACACATGGAGAGGAAACTGACCGGACTTCCCTACAGGTCCAATAAAGACCAGGATCCCTGCTAAGGTGAGAAAGGCCAGGTCCTTACTTTCTTTGATGGCTTCGGCCAGCTCACGGAAATTAAAGGTGCCAAAATACAGGACAAGGATGATGATGCCAAGCAAAAAACCGAAATCTGCCACCCTGTTGGTAATAAAGGCTTTTTTATTGGCCTCGGCAGCCGAATTTTTCTGGTACCAGAAACCGATAAGAAGATAAGAACAAAGACCCACCAGTTCCCAGAATACGAACATCTGGAAATAGTTGTTGGCTATCACCAAACCCAGCATGGAGAAAGCAAAGATGGAAACGTAGGCAAAGAACCTGGAAAAACCCGGGTCACCATGCATATAACCTACGGAATAGATTAAAACGAGAAGGGCAATGAAGGTTACGACAAACAGCATCACCGCTGTTAATGGATCAACCAAAGCGCCCATTTCGATATAGAGCCCTGGGATATTAATCCAGTCCACCGCCATCTCTACCGGTTTTTCCATAGTAATCCCCTGGGTAAAGATTTCAGCCATTACACCCAAAGAGATCAGGAAAGAACCGGCCATGGCTAAGATTGCAGTGAGGGCACTTAACCCTTGATACCTTTTGGTCAGAAAACTAATGATAACAAAAGCTACCAGGGGTAAAAAGGGCACTAACCAAACCTGTTCAATCATAATCGTTTCTACACCTGCCTTTGTGTTAGTACCTTACTACCATTTCATCCAGTCCAGATCTTCTACAACGATGGTTTCTCTCTGTCGATAGATGGCTATGACAATGGCTAAAGCGAGGGCTACTTCCGCCGCGGCAACGACAATTACAAAGATAGCAAATACCTGACCAACCAATTCACCGGGTGTAAGGAATTTGGTAAAAGCAACTAAGTTGATATTGACTGCATTCAACATAAGTTCGATGGATAAAAGAATAGCCACAGCATTTTTCTTGGATAAAGCCCCGAAAAGCCCAATACAGAACAGTATGGCACTTAAAATAAGATAATGCTGTAAAGTAATCATCGGGCGTTCTTCACCTCTTTCCCGATCACGATGGCCCCAATCAAAGCCACCAGCAAAAGAATAGCCGCTACTTCAAAAGGAATGGCATACTTGGTTAACATTAACTCGGCAATTCCTGTAACCGTTGTTTCAGGAAGTCTTTTCTCCACAGTCTGCCAGCGGGTCAAACTAATAAGCCAGCTTAAGATTCCCACAGTAGCCAGGCTCACGACCAAAGCAGGTATTTTAAGATGGCCAAAGAGATTGGTCTCCTTGATGGTTCCTCTTTGAATCAACATGATGGCAAAGACAATTAATACGGAAACAGCGCCGCCATAAACCAGGACCTGCACCAGGGCCACATAATCAGCCTGCAGCGTAATATAAAGGGCGGCCACCCCGATAAATGTAACCACTAAACTTAAAGCACTATGCACGATGTTCTTAAAAAGAACTACCCCTAAAGCGGAAAGAATAGTAACCAGGGCGATAAAGCCAAAGGCTAAAGTAAATATATCCATGGTTTAGCCCTCCTTCTTCTGTTCTGTCTTTTGGGCATAGGTAGAAGACGGAGCAGAAAGCTTAGGATTATGATAAAGATCTAATTTGACATCATCTCTGAAATAGGTGGCCAGCTCATATTCCCGGGTAAACCTCAAACATTGTTTGGGACAGGCTTCCACACACAAGCCGCAAACCAGGCAGCGTTCAAAATTGACTTCATACCTGGTAAGAAAACGCTTATTGTTCTCGTCTTTCCCTGATTCTAACGTAATGACACCGTTAGGGCAGGCGTTCACACACATATTGCAACAAATACAAGCATCCTTATCCAATTGCAAAGAACCGCGCCAGCGGTGATCGATAAATGGACGCTCTTCGGGGTACTGCTCAGTAATCTTTTTGCTAAAAAATTTTTTTAAAGTTAAGGCTAAACCTTTGACAACTCCCGACCCGTACATTCACTCACCACCCTATCGTCTTGTAGAGATAAACACCGATTCCTGTAATGAAGATATTGGCTAAGGATAAAGGAACCAGGAACTTCCAGCCAAAATGCATTAAATGGTCCACCCTGACCCTTGGGAATGTCCAGCGCATCCACATAAAGAAGAAAATCATGATGGAAGTCTTAATAAAGAACCAGAACCAGCCCGGTAAAACAGGCCCATGCCAGCCTCCCAAAAACATGGTGGTAGCGATGGCGGAAACCAGGACCAGGTTAGCGTATTCGGCCAGGAAAAAGAGGGCCCACTTCATGCCGGTATATTCAGTAAACACACCGGCCACCAGTTCCGATTCCCCTTCCGGAATATCAAAGGGAGCCCGATTACATTCGGCCGTGGCGGCAATGACATAAATGAGGAAAGCCACGGGCTGTAAAAGCACAAACCATACTTTGCTCTGGGCCTCCACAATGGCTGACATCTGTAAAGACCCCACGATCATGACCACACCCAAAAGGGAAAAGACCATGGGTACTTCATAACTTACCATTTGGGCTACCGCTCTCATACCGCCTAATAAAGAATATTTGTTATTAGAGCTCCAGCCTGCCATCAAAAAGGGAATGGTGGCCAGGGACGAGACAGCAATCAAGTAAAAAATACCTATGTTGACATCGGTAGCAATCATACCCTTACCGAAAGGAATAACAGCAAAGGCCAGGATAGTCGGTACCAGGACCAGAACCGGTGCTAACATGAAGACCTTTCTATCCGCACAGGCGGGAATAATATCCTCCTTGGTTAAGAGTTTAATGGTATCGGCTACTGTTTGTAGGCTTCCCCAGGGCCCTACACGGTTGGGACCTGGTCTTAATTGAATAAAGCCGGCGATTTTTCTTTCCACCAAAACCAGCACTAAGGCCGCCGTCATCATCACACCCAAAATACCTGCCAGGTAAAGGATAACCATGGCCAGGTGTACCCAGAGATCCCCCAGGCCTAATCCAGTCAGGGTCGTGCGAACCAGGGCGGCTATTTTGACAAACAAGTTGTCTAGTACACTCATTATCATTCTCCCCTATACGTGGATTTTCTTAAAACTCTAACCATCCACTTCACCTAAAACGATATCAAGACTTGCTAAGATGGCTATCACGTCGGCAACTTTCCAGCCCTTTATGATTTCCTCCAGAACCCCCAGGTTTACGAAAGAAGGTCTTCTAATGTGCAAACGATATGGTTTGGGAGAACCATCACTGACAATATAAAAGCCAAGCTCGCCCTTTGGATTTTCAATGGAGTGATATACTTCCCCGGCGGGCGGCTTGATTAATTTCGGCACTTTACCCATCACCGGACCCTCAGGCAAATCTTTAATGGCCTGGCGAATGATTCTGACACTCTCTTCCATCTCCATCATCCTGACCATATAACGGTCAAAGGTATCACCTGATTCAAAGACAGGCACATTAAAATCGAAACGGTCATAAATCCCGTAAGGATGGGCTTTGCGTACATCATAGCAAACACCCGAAGCCCGTAAATTTGGTCCGGACAGGCCGTAAGACATAGCCATCTCTTTAGGAATCACACCAACGCCCTTGGTACGGGCCAAAAAGATTTCATTGCCTGTAACCAATTGATGGTATTCGTCCAGGGCAGTGCGCATATAGTCGAGAAATTCCTGGAGCTTAGGCAAAAATTCCTCAGGAATGTCATGGGACAATCCACCTATGCGCATATAGTTATAGGTTAAGCGCCCGCCACAGGTCATACTGAATAAGTCTAATATTTTTTCCCTGTGGATAAAGGGATAAAATACAGCCGTTACTGCTCCCAGATCCATGACAAAGGTACCAACCCCTACCATGTGGCTGGCAATCCGCTGCAGTTCAGCAAAAATCACCCGGAGATATTCCGCACGCTCCGGCACCTCTATACCCATCAGTTTTTCCACTGTCTGTACATAAGCCAGGTTATTGCTCATGGATGCGAGATAATCCAGGCGGTCTGTATAGGGAATAAACTGGGGATAGGTCCGGCTCTCAGCCAGTTTTTCCATACCACGGTGAAGATATCCCAACACTGAAGTCCCACCGGTAGCTACTTCGCCATCCAAGTTAATAATAAAGCGAAAAACTCCGTGGGTACTGGGGTGTTGGGGACCCAAATTGACGGTAATTTCCTGTGTCCTCACTAGCTCTCCACCCCTATTTGTTATGATTCATTACCTAGCCTACAAAGTCCTTGCGCAGGGGATACCCCACAAAGGAATCATCCAGCAGGATGCGTCTAAGGTTGGGGTGCCCTGTAAACTCGATGCCAAACATATCATATACTTCTCTTTCCAACCAGTCAGCGGAGCGCCAAAGCCCCGTAAGGGAAGAAACCACGGGTTTATCTTTGGCTACATTCACTTTTACGGTAATTTTGTCCGGCTTTTCATAAGACCGTATTTGATAAACAATCGTGAAATGCTGGGGCCAATCAACCGCAGTCACATCGTGCAAATAAGAAAAACCATTTTCCTTTAAAAACGCCATTAATTTTACCAGTTGCTGGGGAGATACTTGAAGATACCCTTCCTGTATCTCTAACTCCGGGAAACTGTCTTTGATGTAGGCGTGAATGTTATTTTCCATACTTCTTTAACCTCACCTTTGTGGGATTATTAATCTTCTCCTTGAGCTGAAGCATGCCGTAAATTAAGGCTTCTGGTCGTGGAGGACAGCCAGGAATATAAACATCCACCGGCAGGATCTCATCTGCACCAGGCACAACAGCATAGGAATCAGCAAAAGGTCCTCCGCCAATGGCACAATTCCCCATAGCAATAACCCATTTAGGTTCCGGCATCTGATCGTAGATTCTCCTTACGGCAGGCGCCATTTTTTTGGTAATGGTTCCGGCTACAATCATCACATCGGCCTGCCGGGGCGAAGGGCGGAATACTTCATAACCAAAACGTGAAAGATCAAAACGAGCCTGTGTCGCTCCTATCATTTCGATGGCACAGCAGGCTAAACCGAAAGATACTGGCCATAATGAATTGCCCCGGGCCCAGTTCAGGATGGAATCCAAAGAGGTTAAGAGGATATTTTTCTTAACCATTTCTTCAATTTCTTTTTGTTCTTTTTCTTGATCTACTGCCATTCAAATGCTCCCTCCTTCCAGGCATACCAGAAGCCTACCACAAGTATGGCAAGAAAAATAAACATTTCCACAAAAGCAAAGAGACCTAACTTTTGGAATGTTACGGCCCAGGGATACAGGAAAATTATTTCCACGTCAAAGACGAGAAAAACAAGAGCATAAAGAAAATAGTTGATTTTAAACTGTACCCAGGTCTCGCCAATAGTCTCCATACCACATTCATATGTTTCTAACTTTACCTGATGTGGTTTTTTGGGACGTAGCAACCAGTTGGTAGCTAAAGCTGCAAAACCGAAGATAATGCCAAAAATGAAAAATAATCCTATGGCCCCGTATTGCTGAAGCATTATATTACCTCCTTTCCTATTGTTTTTCAATCCCAAACACTTGCGTGACCAGGGATAAAGAACGGCACCACGTGAAGTTTTTCACACAATTGTCAAACATATTAAATTTTCGAGAAGACAACATTGCATTCCTTTCCCTGTTCTATGAAAATCTTAATTATAATTTCTTATCATAATTAAATTAGATTTTTATGGTGAATTACTAAAAACTTGTATCAATATCTCCTCTCACTTTATAATTCTTCATTATGCATGAATTCTGTTTAACTATAAAAAAATCCTTCCCTTCGATATAATTTTTATCTATCCT
>CAZWTM010000011.1:10155-53350 GCA_964637385.1 uncultured Peptococcaceae bacterium | reverse complement strand
TCACAGCATTAAACGGATCAAAACGGTGGGAGTAGTTCACGAAAACCACGAGGAGGGCTATATGGAAGTTGCTGAACCCGTAGGCGTAATCGCCGGTGTAACCCCTGTAACAAATCCCACCTCTACCACCATGTTCAAATGCCTGATTGCCATGAAAACCCGTAATCCCATCATCTTTGCCTTTCATCCCAAGGCGCAAAGAAGCAGTTCAGCTGCAGCCCAGGTCATGCTGGAGGCAGCCCTGGAAGCCGGAGCTCCTCAAAATTGTATCAGCTGGATAAAAAATCCTTCCGTGGAAGCTACCACATCCCTGATGAATCACCCGGGGGTTTCCCTGGTGCTGGCCACGGGGGGATCGGGCATGGTCAGGGCCGCCTACTCCAGCGGAAAACCGGCCTTAGGCGTAGGTCCGGGCAATGTGCCCGCTTATATTCACTCCAGTGCCAATATTACCCGGGCTGTTAATGACATTATCCTCAGTAAAACCTTCGACAACGGTGTTATTTGCGCTTCAGAACAGGCTATTATTACTGACAGGGCTATAGCAGAACGTGTCCTCAATACCTTAAAAGCTTACGGAGCTTATATTTTAAATCCTGATGAGACAAAAAAAGTGGAAGAGATAGCCATTGACCCTGTCCATCAGACCATGAACCCCGATGTGGTAGGACAAAGCGCCACAAAGATAGCTTCCATGGCAGGAATCAACGTGCCACCGGACACCAAAGTCCTGATTGCACCTCTGGAGGGTGTGGGCCCCGCTTATCCCCTCTCCCGGGAAAAACTCAGTCCTATCCTGGCTTTTTATGTCGTGGAAGACTTTGAAGAAGGTATTCACCGCTGTGAGGAACTCACGGAGTTCGGCGGACTGGGTCACACGGCCGTTATTCATGCTGAAGATCAGGCTGTCATTGAAGAATTCGGCCATAGAGTGAGGACGGGCAGGCTGCTGGTAAATTCCCCTTCTTCCCACGGTGCCATTGGCGAAATTTACAATTCAAACATCCCCTCCCTGACCTTGGGCTGTGGCTCCATGGGGGGTAATGCCACCACCGCCAATATCAGCGTAAAACAATTGCTGAACTTTAAAAGGGTGGCCCTGCGCCGTTACAGAATGAAATGGTTCAAGATCCCCCCCAAAATTTATTTTGAACCGGGCTCCCTATCTTATCTCAGTAAGATCCATGGTGAACGTGCTTTTATTGTGACAGATCCCACCATGGTTAAACTGGGCTATGTGGAAAAAGCTATCTATCATCTTGAAAAAGCAGGCATCAGGACAGATGTTTTTAGTGATGTGGAACCTGACCCTTCCGTGGAAACTGTCAACAAAGGCGTGGAAGCCATGAAAAAATTTAAGCCCGATTTGATCGTTGCTTTGGGTGGAGGTTCCCCCATTGATGCGGCCAAGGGAATGTGGCTTTTTTATGAGAACCCTGAAGCCAGTTTTGAATCTTTGCGCTTGAAATTCTTAGACATTCGTAAGCGCACATACAAGTTTCCCCACTTAGGAAAACGGGCTACTTTTGTGGCTATTCCCACCACCAGCGGTACAGGCTCGGAAGTTACGGCCTTTGCCGTCATCACCGACAAAACCAGGGACATCAAGTATCCTCTGGCCGACTATGAATTAACCCCCGATATTGCCATTATCGACCCGGAACTGGTGATGTCCGTCCCTAAAAACGTTACTGCCGATACAGGCCTGGACGTACTGGTTCACGCCATTGAAGCCTATGTCTCAGTCCTTTCTTCTGATTATACTGATGCCCTGGCTTTAAAGGCCATTGAACAAGTCTTTGCCTATCTCCCCAGAGCTTATGAAAACGGCCAGGACAAACTAGCCCGGGAGAAAATGCATAATGCCTCTACCATGGCTGGCATGGCCTTTACTAATGCTTTCCTGGGAATTAACCATTCCATGGCCCATGCCCTAGGAGCCAAATTCCATATCCCCCATGGCAAAGCCAATGCCCTTTTGCTCCCCCATGTCATTGCTTACAATGCCAGCAGGCCCAGCAAATTAGTAGCTTATCCCCAATATGAGGAATACCGGGCCCCCAAAAGATATGCGGAAATCGCCAGGTATCTGGACCTCCCCGCCAGTACCACCGAAGAAGGAGTTGAGAGCCTCATCAAGGCCGTGAAAGATTTAATGATTAAACTGGACCTGCCCACAAGTCTGGCTGAAGCAGGTATAGATCGTGAGGAATTTGAAAAAGCAGTGGGCGAAATGGCCGAACTGGCCTTTGCCGACCAATGCACTGTCAGCAATCCCCGGCTGCCCCTTGTTACAGAATTGGAGGACCTGTACCGGCGGGCTTATCGTAGCTAAGTCTGCCCTGATTTAAAAAGGACTAAGAACCATGGTCAATGGTTCTTAGTCCTTTTTAAATTAAATATCTATTTCCACTTCCTGGTTCCTATCTTTTATAGCTTTAACTAAACCTTCTTTGTCCTCCGGTGAAATTAAAACTCTACTAAATTTCCCATACCTTATTTCTAATCTGTCCTCCTCATACAAAACCTCAGAAATACTAAGTTATGAAATCAAATTACAGTTGATATAACGCTTTTTCATAGTCCTTTACAAAATACCGTTTACCTTTTTTGATTATCTCATGGCCCTCCATTTCCAGTAAAAACCTGTGTTTTTCTATCCCGCGAGGATGAATCGCTCGTTGAAATCCGCAGGATAATCCATGGCAAAAGAAAATATGACTTTTTGTTTTAGCTTACAAATTCGTTTATTTTCATTTATTACCAAAATATCGACTCAAGTAGGACATCTATATCTCAGGTCTTCAAACAACAATGTAAAATAACTTGTCGTTTCAATAAAGTCGTTTTGCAGAATTACTCCCGAATTAGTATTGGCCAGAACCTGGAAATCTTTAATTCCCATCTTTTCCATGGCCCGGAAGACCGTGGCTAAAGAAGCGGGGGAATCCAGGTAGTCATTGCCCAGGCGAAAAAGGGTGGTATAGTTAAAATCCTGCATTACTTTCAAAGTAACCACATCTTTGGCTTCCGCTTCCCGGCGGTTCAGATAATGGGAGAAGTCCACGGAACCCAGGATAAGGGCATTACCCTTGAGAAAAGGGACAAGTTCCTGAACAAGGGGATCGATTTCTTTTAAAGAAACATCATGGTGCAAAATAATGGGGACGATTTTCGTCTCCGGCAGATAATATTTAATAAAAGGGACAATTGTCCCAATGGAGTGCTCCTGGGAAAGGATCTGATCATCCAACACAACCAGCCCCTTTTGCTGAAGCTGGTTTACAATGCTCTTTTCCGTTTCGACCAGACCCTCACTGGTCTCCCAGTTATAGAGACCGGAGATGATTTTGGCACCGGCGTTTTTATGGTTTGGCCCCACGATGATGATGATTTCCGACTTTTGTTCTGCCAGCAGACTGATAAAATCAGCAATCAAGGCTCCTGCCAGCAGATGATGGGGGACGATTCCACCTTTCACCTTGCCCTGGACTGAATGCTCTTTTTTTTCCCTGACAACATAGCGGTACAATTCCTTTTGGGGGACAAAGCTGCCGGGATGAGCGGGGCTAACCTCCTCTCTCTTCCCGGCAATTTTATCATTTTTCTGGCAACCACTTAACGCGAAGAGAAGGAGGATAATCAGGAGGATAATAAGTGGTCTTTTCATTTGATGATTACTCTACCCTCATTTCCTTGTATGCTGATTTTATTACTCTTCCCATGGGCCAGGAGAGGAGCCTGGGCGGTAAACTCACCGGGCGAGATGACCCGGGCATAGTAGACGATCTTTTCCCTCCCCTTACCTACATGGAAGGTCAGCTTTTGTCCTTTTACCTCCGTGGGATAGGACCAGTAGTTGGTGAACTTTTCACCATAGACATAGGGACGTTCCACATAACGCAGGCCTGCCGGGAGGATATCCACAATTTCATAGCTGCCTGCGGGAGCTTTGTCGCCGATCTCAAAGGAAATCACCACCTGTACTAAGTCGGTGCGCCCCATCGTATTGGTGACCCGTTTATTCACGGTATAGCTCCGGGCAATGGCCAACCCTTCCTGGGGTTTTATCTCTTCAGCACTGTAAGGTTTGGTATAGAGGGACATGACGCCCACCTTGCCCTCAATGTTGCTGAACTTGATGTCGTTAAGGTCTTCGGGCAGCAGGGGCAATAGATAAGTCTCCTGATTCTTCAGTGTCTTGGTTACTTTCTCACCGCGCAGCTCATAGGTGAAGCTCACGGGATTAGGGTTCATATAGCGCAGGTTGTATTTCATTATCTGCAGTTGTTCCAGGGTATTGAGCACATCCTTGCCGGGGTTCTCCAGGATGTACTGGTAAAGCTTATGTTTTTCAGGTCTATCGAAACTGGCGGCTAAGAGGGCCATCTGTGTCGTAGCTTCGATGATCTCGTCCTGGTCCCGGCCCACTTTAATTCTCATGGTGGAACCAAGGTCTTCCCCGTACTTGGTAAGGAGTTCCTGGAAGACTTCCTTGGCATAAGCACCGTTGCCTAATTCCAGCAAGGCCATGGCTAACCGTATTTTGACGGCAGGCTCCAGGTTTTTCTCATGGAGCTGTTTATTGATCTCCAGGAGTACGGGCTCCTTCAGGGCAGCCAAACCCCATAAGGCCAGGCTCTTATCTTCTCCCTGCCGTTCATCACCTTCGAGCAGCCGGTACAGATAGCGGGCTAAAGCCTTTTTATCAAACTGCTCCGGGGCATAAGCGGCGACCAGGGCAGTGAGATAGGGCTCACTTTCCCCATAAGGGAGGAGGCTGATGCCGCCATCAGGATTCTGGTAGGAAAGAAGGGAATTATCCTGTTCCTTTTCCCCTGGTTCCTTTTCCCCAAAATACTGGCTCAAAAGTTCCCGGGCACCCCGTCTGGTTAACTGCTGTTCCACCCGGCTGCCGTCAACCCGGCTCAAACTGTAGAGGGCGGTAAGATACTGGCTTTTCTCATAGTCACTGAAGATCAGGGTGGTAGGTTCTGTAGAAGACCCTTGCAACTGGAGATCAGAGTGCAAAAGGTCATGCCGGCTAATCGTTCTTTCTAAATATGACCTGACCACGGCGAATTCCTTGGTAAGAATATCCTGGTATTCCCCAATACTGCCTTTAATGGTGATTTTATATTTTCCCTCTTTGAGTTCGGGTAAAACCATGTCGACAGGTGAGAAGGGTTTCCCTTCTGCTTTTTGGGTGATTTCCTCCCCGGCAGGAGTCTGCAATTTCAACTCATAGGAAACCAGGGCCGACTGGAGAGGCAGCATCTCGCCGAAAGAACGGACTACCGCTACCGGCCTGTCACCGGCGAGATAAGTATCGTTCAGTACCAGGGCTACAAAGAAGGGCAGCCGCACAGGTATTTTGACGGTGCCGCTGGCTGCTTCTAAACCAGCAGTGAGGGCATGATAGGTGATGCGCCAGGATGTTAAATTATCGGGAAGCTGGAACTCCGTGCTGGCCACTCCCTGTTTATCCGTTTCCAGGGTCGTAAAGAGAACAGTATCCCGGAAATCCTTGCGTTCCGCATCACCTTCGCCTCCCTGTTCCGCACCGCCGTGGAGGTCGGGATGATAATGGGTATACCTTATATTGACCATGGGGATGATATAGTCCCCGTATAAACTATCAAGGAAGTTTACATGCTGGTTTTGCAATTTATAGAGGGCTTCATCCACCAGATTGAGGTTTACTTTGGCCTGAACAGGCTTATTTTCTCTGTCCCTCACCGTTACCTTGAGCTTCACTTTGTCCTGGGGACGGTAGGCTGTTTTATCCGTCTCTATAGTGACTTTCAGCATTTTTGTATCCCGGGCAAAAGGTACTGGATAATGGTAAGTGGTATGATAACCATTGCCGTCAAAGTAGACAGCAAAGACATTAACGTTGGGAACATGCTCCTTTTGGAAGGTGAAAGTATAGCGGGAGCTATTGAGGACCTGATACTGGTCAATCTTGTTCTGGGCCTGGAAATACAAGAAACCATTTTCCCGTGAGGGAAGCTGCTTTTGGTTATTCATAAACTTGAGACTTACTTCTTCCCCGGCCGTATACCCTACCCGGCCCTGTTCTTCATTCTGCAGGTGGTAATAGCTGTAGGTGTTGTAGCTGATATCCTCGCTGCTGTAGAGGGGATATCTGTTCTTAATCTGCCGGCCTTCCTTATCCTCGGCAGAGAGCTCGATGAAGTAAGTAGATTTGGGGTCTAGATTGGCACCGCTATAAGTGGCCTCCCCATTGGCATCGGTCACCATATTAAAATCGGCCACGTGTTTGGCGGAATGGTTGTAATGGTAAATCTTTTCCACCCGCTTATTGATAAAGTCGTAGCGTTCACCGGCTTCTACCTTTTGCCAGACATCCTGGTAAATGCTGCCTTTAACCAGGGTGTTGGCTACAGGCCCCTTCAAATAAGTTTCTTCCCGGGGATAGTCCCCGTCATTGATGCCGCTTAAATCCACTTCCCGAAGTTTGGCTTTTAGCGTAAAGCTTTCACCCTGGCGTTTGGTCTCCCCGCTTAAATGGACTTTGCTCTTGAAGACATAGACTCCCGAAGTTGCCATGATCTCTCCCGCTTCCGGAAGGTTACTGTGCACACCCAGGTAACTGAAATGAAAGAGAGAATAATGGTCATGGCCCTGGGGTGCGGTATAGGGGATAACTCCTTCCCCTTTTTCATCGGTGGTCACTGTCTTCTGGTTGGAACCATCGATATGGTAATTCAAGCTCATGTTAGGCACAGGCGTACCTTCAAAGAAAGTAGCCTTGACTTTAAACTCCGTCTTTTCTCCGGCAAAAATAGCCTTCTTCACAGGATCAACGGTAATCTCGTAAGCAGGTTTCTGGTAAGTCTGCACCGAAAACCCCCTGGAAAGGAACACGGTTTCCCCGGCTTTAATGTTTATATAGTAATAGCCGGGCTTCAACACAGGAAGCTGGATTTGGCCAGTAAAGGTATTCCCTGTAAGAGCAATGCGCCTTTCTGTAATGGGGGCATCCTCAGCTCCCCCGTAAAGCGGTCCGTCCGAACCTTTTAATTGAATAACAACCTCTTTCAGCTCCTGGCTATTTTTAGCTCTGGGGGCCAGAACTCCCCAAAAATGGACCACATCACCGGGCAGGTATAACTCCCGGTCCAGATAGAGATATTTCCAGTAATCCTGGCGTTCCTTTCCTTCACGGAGATAGTATGCCATTCCCCCTGCTTCCAGGGAAACAAGAATTTCTTTATCCTTGTTCTTAATCAGGGCATAACCCGTTTTATCCTTTATCAGAGGAGCATCTACCAGGCAGACACCCTTTGCGTCGCCCTTAAAGGTATTATTGAGGCCGTCTATATTTATGGTAACGGTTTCTGCAGGCTTTTTCGTTCCCAGGTCATTTACCCAGAAAATGGCATTGTCCGGTCCCAGGGCATAATAGGTGGCCAGGTCAGTAACCTGGAACCACACCTGTCTCGTGGTACCGGCAGCCTTCAACTCTGCGGCGTAGTACCCTGGGGAAAGGGGTTCGGGGAAGACGGCATAGTGGTTATAATCGTCAACTCTCAGGAAATTCGTCTGGTACTCCGCCACCTTGCTGAGTTTGCTCAAATCCTCTTTATACTGGCGGCGGGAGTAATAAGCCCACTGGGGCACTTCATCCAGTTTTACCAGGGCATTTTTAAAGGCTGTAGAATCCGGATAGCGATAAACCGTAATAGAGAGAAGCGGAAATTCCTTGCGGCCGTAAAAGTAAACAGGGAAAACAGGAGCTTCTTTGGCGGCAAATTCTGCAGGCCTGAAATCTATTTCGAAATTAAAAGTTTCTTTTTCATTGCCGGGAGGAACTGTTTCAAAGCTGAAGACGTAATCTTCCGCCAGAACTTCACTGCTCCCCTCCAGAGGCAGTCCCTTTTTGACCTGCACATTATAGACCTGGCCGGGTTTCAGTTCTTTGGGCACAAAGACTAAGGTTTTTTTGTGTTTCTCGAAACGACCTTCTACCTGGGGTGAGATGGAGACATAGTCTTTAATTTTGTCCATACTGTAGTTTTCATGGGAAAATACAATCTCCACCCCGCTGTTTACAGGAACATTGACAGAATTATTACCGGGGAGGGTACGCAAGACGGAGAATTTGCCCTTGGTCTGGAAGGCCCAGGTAAAATCTTTCCTCCCTTTGCCCGAGGGGTCAAAAGAAAAGTTATAGATGGTGTTGGCGGCTAATTTCTCTTTGGGGATAATCCGGTACTCCTTCCCTCCTGCTCCTTTTTCCAGGTTGTAGGAGAAAGTGGGGGTAATTTTTAGGGTCTCTCTGACCACTTTTTCTTCGAGGGGTTGGGAACTATACAAAACAAAGGCCGTTCCTGGGTCTACCCCGATACTGTCCTGGTTTAAGGCTTTTAGGGTAATTTCCGCGGCATTGACAGGCTGGGGATGCAAGAGTAAGCCAAGTTTACTAAGCCCCAGAAAGAGCCCGGTAAACATGATAATTACCAGGGCAAAAGAAGCCACCACTTTCACGTTGCGCGATGCGGGGGAAATACCCGTTAACCAGTTGATCCACCAGGGTGTCTTTTTCTCCCGCTGTGCCGTTTCTTTTTTCTCGGCAGCATCGGCTAGGGTTTGGCGCAATCTACTTTCGAAACCTCCGTCTAAAGGTACCTCATCCATCTTACTAAACTGAGGTTTAAATTCCCTTTCCAATTTATCTAATTCTTGATCAAGGTTAAAAGGTTCCTTAGTCATTGTTCATCATCCTCTCCCGCAAATTTGTTAAACCGCGGTGCAGTAACTGTTTGACAGAACCCTCGGTCTTGTCCATAATTTCGGAAATTTCGCCATATGTATAGTTTTCATATATCTCCTCACTGAACCGGTTCATTAGTTGTAACCGGGGTATTGCTAAAAAGTTACGTTTTCCTTCTATGGAAAAATAATACTTTTCATCCCATTATAACCATTATATCATTTTTCTTCAGAAAGTTCCTTATTTTTAACTACCCTGAAAACACAGAATTAATGGTCTATAAACCAAAAAAAAACTCCTACCGTTTATCACGGCAAGAGCTTTAACTATCACTATACATTGGCCACCGGCGCTGGGCTCCTATTTGCTCCAGGAACTAGTGTACAATCAGTCCGTAAACATTTTGCCAGGATTAAGAATATTGTGGGGGTCCAGTTGCTTTTTAATTGCTTTCATCACCTGGTAACCCGTCTCGCCTGTTTCCCATTTCAAAAAAGGCGCCTTCATGTAGCCAATACCATGTTCTCCGCTCAAGGTACCACCCATCTCTACCGTGGCCTGAAAGAGTTCTGCCACGGCTTCCTCCACCCTGGCCATCTCCTCTTTGTTCCTTTTATCCGTCAGGACATTGGGGTGAAGATTGCCATCCCCGGCATGGCCAAAAATAACCATTTTAATCCCGTATTTTTCCGCAATTTCACGAACCTTTTTAATCATCTCCGGAATTTTACTGCGGGGGACAGTGGCATCTTCCGATATTTTGGTGGGGCTGATTTTCCCACAGGCCCCGGAAATAGAACGCCTGGCCAGCCATAGTTTATCAATTTCTTCTTTCGTCCTGGCAACTTTTATACTGACGGCTCCAAAACGCCGGCAAGTCTCCTCAACGATGGCGATTTGCCGGACAACCTCATCTTTTATCCCATCCACCTCTATCAGGAGAAAGGCCTGGGCATCTGTAGGCAAGCCAATAGCGAGGTAGTTTTCTACCGCATTAATGGTGGCATGGTCGGCAATCTCCAAAGTAGTCGGGATAACCCCCTTTTTAATCATGGTGCTGACGGTTTCACCAGCTGCTTCCAGTTGGTCATAGATGGCCAGGACCGTTTCCTTATAAGGGGGAAGCGGTATCAACCTGACCATGATTTTTGTGATGATCCCCAGGGTCCCCTCGGACCCTGTAAAGAGCAGGGGATAATCATAATCTCCCGTTTCGCCGTCAATAGGATTTCCTACAGTTATGACATCCCCCTGAGGCAGGACAACTTCTAAACCCAGGACATAGTCTTTAGTTACACCATATTTAACTCCTCTGGCCCCACCTGCGCACTCCGCTATATTTCCCCCCATGGTTGAAGTTTTGCCACTGGCGGGATCAGGGGGGTAAAAAAGCCCCATTTGTTCTGTAACCGCATGGAAATCATCTGTAATAACCCCCGGCTCTACTACAGCTACCCTGTTCTCTTTATCAATACTGAGAATCCGGTTCAAGCGGGTAAGTACTAAACAGATACCTCCCTTAAACGGTACGCTTCCCCCGGAAAGTCCCGTACCTGCTCCTCGCGGTACTACCGGTATTTTATACTCGTTAGCCAGCCTCATAATTAGGGATATTTCTTCGGTTGACCTGGGCTTTACGACAACAGCAGGGAGACTTTCCCGGAAAGTGGCATCATAGGCGTAACAAAGTAGGTCCTCGTACTCGGTTGTTATGTTTGACGGGCCAACTATAGCCCTCAACCTGTCAATAATCATTTCCTCCATCATTTTCCCTCCTCTCATCCTCTAGCCCTTTCTCGCCATATGCCATATCCAGGAGCTGTATAGTATGCCAAACTTGAATGGGCTTTCCCTGCTGGCCCAAGCCATCCGCAATGTGCATTCTGCAGGCAGAACAACCAGTCAGGACAACCTGGGCCTGGCTCTTTGCGATGTTGTCCACCTTGCGGTTATTTATTCCCCTGGAAATATCATAGTAAGCCAGATTGAAGGAACCTCCTGAACCACAACACTGGTCTGCGCCCGCCATCTCTTTGTAGACGATACCGGGAATAGCTTTAATTAATTCACGCGGTTCTTTAAACACATCCTGACCACGCTTTAAGTGACAGGGATCATGATAGGTGACTTGGAGGTTCACCTCCCTGAAATCCTGACGATAGCCATTTTTAATAAGAAATTCCGATATATCAAAAGTCTTGCCTGAGAGTTCTCTGGCCTCCCTTATAGCCGCCCGTGTATTGAGAATTTCCGGAAACTCCTTTTTCCAGGCCAGTCCACAGGAGGCGCATCCCGTAACGATAGCATCTACGGATAACCCCTTGAACACTTTGATATTATGCTGGATAAGCTGCCGGGCCGTTTGCTCATCCCCTGAAGTGAAAATGGGCGTGGCGCAGCACTGCTGGTCTTGGGGAACAACTACCTCAATATCGTTTTTCCGCAGAACATTCACCAGGGAATGCGCTGCATCAGGGTAAATATAATTCATCATACACCCGGTAAAAAAGGCTACCTTCATCCGGGGTTTCAGAACTTTTATCACCTCTGGCATTTGAGACCGAAAAGGACGAACAGCCAAAGGAGGAATGATTCTACGTTTATTAAGACCAGCTACGGGTATGGGTATCCGGGCTTCTTTACCTATTCCCTGTTGTGCGGTTTTTAAAAAAAGGTTTTGAAAGACGGCGCCGAAACGGAGAGACCAATCAAAGATTCGACGGTATTTCAACCAGGTGAAGACAAATCTTTTTACTGCATGCAGTCCCCGTTTTTCAACCAACATTTCTCTCATTTTGACAAATACCTTATCCGTCTTTACTCCAGAGGGACATGCCGAGGCGCAGGCCTTACACAACAGGCATAATGACATCCGTTCCGCAAAACCAGGAGTATAGTCAAGTTTTCCTTCCAGGACAGCTTCTACGAGACGAAGCTTGCCCCGGGCTACTAAGGCCTCGCTGTCTACTTCCTGAAACACCGGACAAACAGAGCGGCAAGTTCCACATTTAATACACTTGGCTAATTCCCTTTGCATCAGATCACATGTTCCCTGGGACATGGTCATACCTCCTCTCCTTCCGTCCAGGGATTGAGAATTCCCAGGGGATCAAGGGCTTTTTTGAGACCTTTGCTGAGAGGCGAGGGTCTTTGCTCACTCCTAATTCCCCCCAACAAATACAGCAGTTCCGTGAAACCATCTAACTGGGCTCCTTCTTCAAGGAGGATATTAACTTTGCCTTCGCCCACCTGCCCCCAAACCCCGGGCAGCAAGGGACTTAAGCCGGAGCTATAAAGTTCTGGCCACTTGCTCATGGGTAACTTGAAACTCTCCTTAAGGGCAAGAGCACCGGATTTTTCAGGTATGCTTAATTGTAGGAAAAATCTTTCCTCCTCAACCTGCTCCCATCTCACTTGCACCTCTTCAGCCATTCCGAGGATTTGTGCAACCTGTTCCTGCACAGCCTCATTAAAACCCTCACAAAGAATTCCCAGCCAGGCCTCATCCTCCTGTACTTTGGAAATCCTCAGGGTTTTTTTGTCTATAAAGCTTAAACAGGCCGGGGTAACCCCTTTCCCCAAAATGGCCCGCACCAAATTAAGGAGAACCGGCTCATCCTTTGCTCGAAGCACAAGGTACTGCCTTTGTTCGGGGAATGGCGCCAACTTAAGAATATATGATACAGGGACGCCTAAGGTTTCCCTGCTGCTTAAGAAGAGCCTGGTCAAATCATACCCCGTAACGTTTTTTACTGTTTTCCCCCCCGTTTTCAGGAGCTCACCATTGGCCAGGACTACTTCCAGTCCCAAAACATGATACTTGGCTGCTCCATAACGCAATCCCTTCAAACTACTCATTCCCCAGCCATAAAATTCTCCCACCGTGAAGTCGTCCTTCTCGGGGGTGGCAGGGGGAAAACACAGCTTTTCCTCCTGGAGGGCTTTTCGCAACTGCCCCAGGGTAACACCCGGTTCAACGATAGCCACCAGATTGGCGCAATCCAACTCGATAATCTTGTCCATCTTCTCCAGGTGTAACCAGAGAGAAGTACCGGTCTTCACTGGAAGTTGAGCTGCATTTGTATAAACGTGTACACCATGTTGGCAGGCGTATTTCATTATCTTGCTTACTTCATCACGGTTGCAAGGAGAAAGGGGGCCTTTAGGCAAAGGCCCCTGGTTTTTTAGGAATACCATTTAGAACATCACTCCAATCCAACGCCAGTAAGTAAAGACCATGAGACTAAAGAAAGCGGCGGCAAAAATGCTGGCAATGGCCCCGGTCTTTATGACTTCAGATATCTCCAGATGCCCCGTTCCCATGATTACGGCATTGGGCATGTTACTGACCGGAAGCAGATATTGATGCTGCATGTTCATTCCCATGATTAAACCAAAGACCAGGGGATCGGCTCCTATGGTCACTGCATGGGCCAGGACAATGGGAGTCAGAGCTGTAGTTTTGGGCCCTCCGCCTGTAAAGAACACCTGTAAAGCCGTAGCAAACCAGATTAACACTATTAATTGAGTCGTAATGGCCAGATGGCTAATAGGAGCGAGGGCTGTACCGGCTATCCATTTAGCAACCCCGGAAGACACCAGAGCGCTTCCCATGGATAGGCCGGCGCCGTATAGAACGAAAACGTTCCAGGGTACTTTACCCGATGCCTCTTTCCAATCCATAACGCCAAACTGAGGCCAGATCAAGAGGATAACTGCGACAAGTCCTATCACTGTTGCGTTTATTTTATGATAGGTATCAGTGGCCCAGAGGATTAAGGTAACAATAAAAACTACGAGGGTATATCTTTCCACTTTGGAAAACTGGCCCATTTTCTCTAATTCCTTTTTGACATAGGCTTCTCCCTCACCCAAAAGAGATGTTTCCGGGGGCCAGAGGATTTGCAGGAGTAAAATTGAAAGGAAGCCAGAAATAAAGGCGGGAGGTCCACCAACAACCAGCCATTGAGACCAGGTAACGGTCTGTTTGGTGGCCGTTTGGATGAGACCTGCAGTAATGGGGTTACCGGCATGGGCAGTTAAGACACCGATACTCATGAGGGTTCCGCTAATAGCAACAATAAACAGCAGCGCTTTAACAATTGGGCTTTTACCAGGACGGGCGCCAAAGGCTTCGCCAATTCCCAGGATAATAGGCAGCATGAGTAAAGTGCGGGCAGTAATGGATGGCACTAGAAAAGTAAGAATAGCCATTACTAAACCGATCGCCCAGTAGATTTTTCGGGCGGAACCACCGGCCAGGCTGATCAGATACAGGGCGATTCGCCTGGAAAGACCGCATTTTTCCATACCAGCCGCCATGATAAAGCCTACGACTAATAGCCACAGGGCAGTGTTACTGTATCCCGAAAAGGCGACACTCGTCTTACCGGTAAAAAAGGCAAGGAAAAAAACGATAAGAAATCCACTTAAAGCATCACTTACAGCAGATGTAGCCCACACAATAATGGCAAAGACGGCGATGCCCAAGACCCTTTTCCCCTCTACAGTCAGCCCCTGAACTGTTGGCATCACCCAGACAATGAGAGCAAGAGCCAGAAAAGCCGCAATCAGACTGATTTTCTTTTTACCCAAAATTTACTAACCCCCTTATAAATTTTCGTAATATTTTCTCTAAATTCAGTTTAATTAAAATAAATAACGAAAATAAATGAAATAACCACCAGGGAACATATTTGCCCTACCGGTGGTTATTAGGAGATAACGAAGTGTACTGATTTTTAGATTTTAGCCCTAAGGTAAATTAAAAATCTGCTTCAGGATCTTAACCCTTTTCCTGGAGACTGATATTTCAAATTTTTTCTCGTCCATTACCAGTAAATAAGAGCCATTAAACCAGGGGATAACCTCTTTTATTCTTTGCAGGTTTACCAGGTAATTCCTGTGACAGCGAAAAAACATCTGGTGCGCCAAGATTTTTTCCAACTCTTGTAGGGATTGGCTGCTTAGATACTCCTTTCCGTCGGCATAGATAAAAACCTGTCTGTCTTTTGCATAAACCATTAATATCCTTGTTGGATCAAGGAGATGGGTTTTACCTTCCAGTTGGCCAGAAATACGACATAGGCCAGGATAAACAGGTTTTGCCGCTGCGGTTTTCTGGGGAACCTGGCACAGGGCCTCCCGGGAGGCATGAAAGACTCTGGCCTTTTCCAATACCTTTTCTATATCTTCCTGTGTTAAAGGTTTCAGGAGGTAATCAATGGCGTCCACTTTAAAGGCATCCAGGGCAAACTGGTCATAGGCTGTAACATAAATAATGTAAGGTTTATAAAAACAACTGTCCTGGATATGCCTCCCTATTTCTATACCGTTTAGACCGGGCATTTTTATGTCTAGGAAAACAATATCCGGCTTAAACAGTTTGATAGCCTCCAAACCGCTGTCCCCATCGTGATACTGTCCCATAACCAGTACATCTTTGAATTTCTGTAAAATGTGATTGAGGTCGTCACAAATATACTCTTCATCATCAATTATGAGGATTCTTAAGGGCACATCCGGTCACCTCCTCAGGTAAGATAGGGAAGAATAAATTCTACACAAGTTCCACCGGAATCACTGCTGATATTAAGCTTATAATCAACCCCGAAAAGGGCATGCAATCTTTGCCTCACATTCGTAATACCAATTCCCATGGAACTAATCACCTGGTTATTCCCAATTGCCTCTTTCACTTCTTCGCTTATTCCTAAACCGTCATCTTTAACGCGTATAATCACAGTATTGTCCTTTATAAAGGCCTGCAGGGTCAGAGTCACATTGCCTTTTTTCGGAAAGAGGCCATGCTGCAAGGCATTTTCCACTATAGGTTGCAAAGTGAAAATGGGAATTTTCGCCTCGTAACATTCCCTCTCTATTTCCATAAATATTGTTAGCCGACTTCCAAAGCGTGATTTTTCAATGGCCAGATAATCTTCCAATCCTTCCAACTCTTCGGCAAGGGAAACCAGCGGTTCCTTGCGCTGGAACGTCCTGCGAAAAAATTTCGCCAGACTCACCAATAAGTCCTGAGCCCGTTCGGGATTACTCCGGCACAAGGATTTGATAATACTCAGGGTGTTGAAAAGAAAATGGGGGTTGATTTGCGCCCGCAGCATGTCATATTCCACTTGCTTTAAATGTCTCATCTGTTCATCTATTTTAGCATTTTCAATCTGCATGCTTAAAAGCTCCGCAATTCCTTCACAGAGCTTAACATCCGAGGAATGGATCAGGTCCCCCACCTTAAACATTTTAATTGAACCAATGATTTTACCGTGGCTTTTTAAAGGAGCTTCGACCCCGGATTCGAGGGGACAACCGGGCACTGGACAGCCCAGTTCCTCCCTGCTGTTGGCTACTAAAACGCTCTCCTCCTGGAATACCCCCCTGGTCAGTGCAGTCATAATCGGATCGCCTGCCAGGTGGTGATCACTGCCCACACCTACATAGGCCAGTACTTGTCTATCATCGGTAATGGCCACTGCGGCTACATTCGTGACCCGGTGGATTACTTCCACTGTAAGTTGAGCCGAGTTTTCGTTCAACCCCTTCCGCAAAATGGACATGGTTTCCCTGGCAATGCGCAAAGCCTTTTCTGCGTAGGCTGCTCCCGCCAGTTGCGAGACCATATGCATGTCCTTTACAATGATGACGAAAAGGGCCACAGCCAAAGAATTAATGAGCATGGTAGGCAAACCAATAATCTTTTGTAAGGCCAAAGCCGCTTCAAAGGGTTTAGATATTAATAGCACCAGGGTTTTCAAGACCAATTCAGCCGCCAATCCAGTAAAAAATCCCATCAAGGGTGTTATCCTGGCCGGGCCATAACGTTTATAAACCCACCCTCCAATTAGACCAGCTGTAATATTGGCTATTAATGAAGCCCCAACAGTAAAGCCCCCTAAAAACACACGGTGGATACCCCCAATTAGACCGGCAGTTACCCCTACTACCGGCCCAGCCAAGAGTCCGCCTACCACAGGCCCCACTATTCTGCTGTTAGCTAAGGCCCCTTCTAAAATGGGGATGCCCAGGTAATTCCCGATAACGGAAATCATACCAAATAACACACTTAAGAACAGCTTCTCCTTTTTACTGGCCTGGTTAACCAGGGCATTACGAAAGCTGTTATTCCTGCACAGGATATAAGCAAGTAAGGCAATAGTAGTCATGTTTTGCACTATGTTTATAAGGAGTTTCATCTGTTCACCTGTTCAATCTCTTGCACTATTATTTAACTAATTTTCGAGATGAACGGCTGTTTTCCTTTAACCAAAGAGGAAGGACGGCATTAGTATGCCGGGCCTTATTCAACTTAAGACCTAAGACATGGCAATACCCTCGTAAACTTACGAGGGCATTTTCGAAAATACTGTATTACAATCTTCAGCCCTATTCTCAACCTTAGTTTTTTCCTGGCCACTCCTTAATTTTATATCTACTGTCACAGCCACAAGAATAACCATACCGCCGATGAGACCATAAATCGAGGGTCTTTCTCCCAGGAATAAAAAAACCCAGAGAGGATTATAGACAGCCTCTGTTAAAGAAAGGATAGAAGCATTTAAAGCAGAAACAAACTTGAGGCCCTTGGTAAACAGCACATTAGCCAGCCCAATCTGGACAGCACCTAGGTATAGCAAAGATAACCATCCCGTCCAATGGAGGGTCAAACCCTCTTTTAAGGACGGAATAAAGGGAAGAACCAGTAATGCCGTTGAAAGATTACTTAAGGATACTACCATGATACCCGATGAGAACCTAAGCTGGTGGAGAAAAAAAGTAGCTGCCGCCATAGCTATCCCGCTGCTCAAAGCAAGCAGGTTGCCAAGAGAACTGCTCCCTTGACTGGGTTCCATGAGAAAAAGACTTATTCCTAAGACTATAAAAAACATGGGAACGGCATTACGCAAGCTTAGTTTTTCTTTTTTCGTTAAAATGGTGTAAATAAACAGGTATAAGGGAGCCGTATACTGGAGGGCAATGACATTTGCCGCCGCCGTTAACTTATTGGCCGTGACAAAAGAACTGACCATCCAGGCAAAAGCCAGAATATATCCCAATAAAGGTTTGCTGAATTCAATCTT
This sequence comes from uncultured Peptococcaceae bacterium, assembly GCA_964637385.1. Classification (GTDB taxonomy): domain Bacteria; phylum Bacillota; class Peptococcia; order DRI-13; family DRI-13; genus Thermanaerosceptrum. The sequence continues at coordinate 35,518 of CAZWTM010000011.1, read as the reverse complement.
TTGTGATTTCAGAAAGGGTAAAAGGGTTATACCGGCAATAGCCGACCTGGCAGCAGTAATAAAAAGAGGGTCCACGGGGACTTTTTTGATAAATAACCCACTGGTACTCCAGAGAAAAGCTGCAGCTAAAATATAAGCTACCCCGATGAAGGATGGATTGTTCATATTTGCTCCTTAATTTTTAAAACATATAACGAATTTAATGTATATTTTACCACAAATACCTTCTTTAAGAGAGTTTGTTTATGTTAGATTATTTAGCAGCACTTCCAATGGCAGCCAAAAAACGTCTAGCAGGACAAGATTCAAGGATTGTTTCCACCGGACGTTTTTGAGAAATACAATATTTGGGTTACTTGTTTAATCTTCTCATAGACTTAACCTGTTCAAAAAACTCTTTAGGATAAGCGGCAGTTACCAGGGGGGTATGGTTATACTGCTTGGGATTAACCACCCGCAGGACCTTGCCCCGGCATATGGCTTCACCCATTTCGTCTACCAGGGTAACCTCCTGTCCTTTCTCCGGCAGGGGCCAGTATTCATAAGGAAAGGTTATGGTCGCCTCTGTTTCACTATAGGTATAATCCTTCACATAGATGGCCAAACCCGGGCAAGCTGCTACACACATGGTACAGCCAATACACTTTTCCGCGTCCAAAACGGGGAGATTGGTAATAGGTTTTCCAACCTTAATAGCTCCTCGGGGACAGGAGGCCTCACAGGGATTACAGGGGATCTCCTCCACACACTCGATAAAAACGATAGGACCTTTTTTAGCAAATTCATCGCCTGGATAGCCCGGACAGTTTCTAACTTCTTCCCGGTTGGGCGCTCCGGAAAGTTTCACTCCGGGATGGTCAGATGGCACGGTCACAGGTAATTCCCCCTTCCGTACTTAAAATAAGCTCTTTGGCCTTTCTCCGGCCTTCTCCATAAGGTCCGCTTCTCAGGGAATTAAGCCTATCCCATACCTCACCGCAGCGCCTTTCCCTTTCCTCATCAGACAGGTAACCCAAAGCCGCCGCCGCACTGATACCGGCCAGACGTCCTTCTTCCATAGCCGTACTGGCTTCCTCTACCCCGGCAATATCCCCCGCTACATAAATCCCGGGTACAGTGGTCTCCATGTACTGGTCATGGTCCGGTACAAAACCGCCCAGAGAGGGAACAAACTGGAAACGACAGCCCAGGGTCCAGGCCAATTCGGCCAGAGGTGTCAAGCCCGTAGCTACACAGATGGTATCCACATCCAGGATAAATTCGCTTCCGGGTATAGGCTGCCACTTAGCATCCAGGGCTACAATTTCCGCCCCTTCCACCCTATCCGTACCGAGTGCCCGTTTAATGGTGTGGGAAGTATAAAAAGGCACTCCGGCCCGGCGAACTTTGGCCGTATGCACACCATAACCACCCAGGCGGGGAGCTGCCTCGATGATGGCCACTACCTCAGCCCCTGCCTGCAAAAGCTGGTAAGAGACAATCACACCTACATTGCCGGAACCAATCATGAGTACCCGGTCACCAGGCGTAACCCGGTGGATGTTAATCATGGTTTGCGCAGCCCCGGCGCCCATGACACCTGGTAAGGTCCAGCCGGGGAAATTGAGGGAGTTTTCAATGGCTCCCGTCGAAAGGACAATTTTGTCCGCCTCTACTTCCAGGGAAGTTTTTCCGTCCTTAATGGCCCAGATACGCTTATCTTTACTAATGCCTACGACTTCCGAATTTAACCAGACCTCAATGCCAAGTATCGCCGTTTCTTCTAACAGCTTAGTCCCGATATCGATTCCCCTCACACCAGCCTGGTGCTCCCGGGATCCAAAGAATTTATGAATCTGCTTAAATAACTGTCCTCCTGGACGTTCATTTTCGTCAATAACCAGTACTTTAGCGCCCAGTCGCGCAGCTTCAATGGCACAAGACAGTCCGGCCGGTCCACCCCCGACAATAGCTAATTCAGCTTTCTTCATGTCCTGTACCACCTTTCCACTCACCCAGGCCTTTTTGGGTTTCAATGACCATACCATCTTTTACCGGAGTCTTACAGGTACGGACGTTAGGGATACCGTCCACAATCATCACACAGTCCGTACAGCGTCCAATCCCACAGTAGATTCCCCGTGGATGATTGTGTTTTTGGGTATAACGCAAATCCTTTTTCCCACTGGCCCACAACGCGGCAGCAATCATTTCCCCTTCAAAAGCCTCCATGGGCACACCATCTACGGTGATGGTCACCTTACGGCGTTCGGGGAAAGCCCCCAGAATGATATGGTTTAGCACACGAGCCATCTTTACACCGTCCCCTCCGTTTTAGCCAGTTCCTCCAAATCCTTGCGTAAAAGAGCTACTACTGCCTCATCGGCTTCTAACAGGGGCAGGCGCAAAGGTCCCGCATCAAAGCCCGTCAGTTTAAGGGCTGCTTTCAGGGGAATAGGGTTAGTGGTCACAAAAAGGCTCTTGTAGATAGGGGTTAAGGCTAAGTGAAGTTTTCTGGCTTCCTCTACCCTTCCCGCTATGTAATGGTCAATCATGGCCCTCATCTGTTTTCCTACCACATGGGCAGCTACACTCACAACCCCGTAAGCACCGATGGCCAGTACGGGCAAGGTAAGAGCATCTTCACCGGTATAAATACTGAAGCTCGGCGGCGCTTCCCGCAGGACATAGGATATCTTATCAAATTCACCCGTAGCCTCTTTCAAAGCGGCAATACCAGGTATATCTGCCACTCTCAGTATGGTATCAGCATCCATATTGGATCCCGTACGGCCAGGAACATTGTAAACCATCACCGGTAATTGGGCTGCCTGGGCAATAACCTCAAAGTGGGCCACCAAACCGGCCCTGTTCGGTTTATTGTAGTATGGAACAACAGCCATAACTCCGTCCATGCCGGCTTTCCTGGCTTTTTCTGCCAGGGCGGCAGATTTTTCCGTATTGTTGGTACCTACATTGGCAATGATAGGGACAGATACGGCCTTTTTCACGTTAACAAACAGCTCAAGTTTTTCTTCATCTGTAAGGGTAGGACTTTCCCCTGTAGTCCCGGCAAGAACTAAGGCTGTCGTACCTTCCTGAACTAACTTTTGAGCTAAGGCCACCGCTCCCCTGATGTTTAATCTACCATCCTGGTCAAAGGGAGTAGCCATGGCAGTAATCAAACGGCCCCATTGCTGCATAGGGCTCCCTCCTTTTTCATTCGTGCTCGGAAATAACCTCAATACGCACCGGACGAACAGGCTGCCTGAAGGTAGAAGGCAACACTTCCTCAGGCTTTTTACCTGTTACCTCACTCAGGATACGGGAGACATTTTTAGAACACATTTTTCCCTGGCATAATCCCATCCCTGCTCTGGTCCACCGTTTAAGCTCATTCATGGTTGTGGCACCGCTTTTGATAGCGGCCTCAATCTCTTCCCGCGTCACTTCTTCACAGCGACAGATGTATGTTTCTGGCTGTTCCGCCATTCTTCTTCACCTCCGCTCTTTATACCCATGCCGGGTACGGGGCATCATGTTTGGGTTATCCCGCCAGAGCAGCGCCTTTATTAAAAGCACCAAATAAGGTCTGTACCGCTTTCTGGGTTTGGGCGGAAGGCAACGCCCAGGTCCCACCAGAAGGCAAAGAGAAAAATCCTTCCCAGGTAAACCCGGCCCCCGATAGGATAGTACTGATTTTTTCTGCATTGAGACCAGAGTTTTGCTCCCATACCAGGGTAATGAGGTCACACTCAGAGGACACAGAAAGTTTTGAGCCCTGGGTAATTAAGGAAGAAAGGTCTCCCTGAACAGCAAAGCAGCATCCTTCTGAATTCACCTCATAAAACAGTTCATCAAGGGCATAACGTTGCCAAAAACTTGTCATTTCATTGTCATGGATTCTAACAATATGAACTCCTTTTGTCAAAGCTATACCATATATACCGCCAAAATTCTCCCCAGTTTTTCCGATAATGGTCCCAGGATCATCACTAAAAGTAGACCGGACAGCAAAAGGCATATTATAGGTGATAGCCGTCTTGACAGCGCGGGGATGGATGACCTTGGCCCCGGTCCGGGCTAACAAATACATAGGTTCAAATTCAATATTTTTGATAAAGGGGGCTTCAGGAACAAGGCGGGGATCTGTAAGGGCCACACCGGGCACATCGGTATAGATTTCTACCAAATCCGCCTTAAGGGCGCCACCTACAGCTATAGCAGTAGTATCGCTCCCACCCCGGCCTAATGTGGTTATCTCACCCTCCTCAGTGATTCCCTGGAAACCTGCGATGACCGGAATTTTCCCCCTTTGCAGTACTTTCAGGATTCTTTCAGGATCGATATTTTTAATCTCAGCATTCGTAAAATTACCGTCTGTATAAATCCCGGCCTGAAAACCGGTCATAGCTTCCGCCGGAAACCCTTTTTGTTCTAAGGCATGAGCCACCAGACATGCAGAGATAATTTCCCCGCAAGCAGCCAGAAGATCCTTTTTCTTAGGGTCAGGATTAGGGCCTACTTCCCTTAACATATCCAAAAAAGTATCGGTAGCATAAGGGTCTCCCCGCCTCCCCATGGCTGAGACAATCACCACCACGTCATTGCCGCTGTTTTTGGCAACAATTATTTTTTGCAATACCATTTCCCGCCTTTCCGGCGTGCTCACCGAAGTACCACCATACTTTTGTACAAGTAAGGGCATTCATTTATTCCCCCTTTAGCCAATTTTTCTCCACTAACAGTTCTGCGATCTGCACAGCATTTAAAGCGGCCCCCTTACGCAGGTTGTCAGCAACTACCCATAGATTGAGACCATGGGACACTGTAAAGTCTTTCCGGATACGGCCTACATAAACCTTATCAGTACCTTTTAGATAGACAGGCATGGGATACTTTTTGTTCTGCACATCATCAATGACTTTTACCCCAGGTGCGTTATCTAATATTTGCATAATTTCTGGAATTTCAGGCAAGGGTCTCTCTGTCTCGATATTGATAGCTTCCGAATGACAGCGGAATACCGGTATCCTCACGGCAGTAGGAGAAACCATAATTTCCGGATCATTAAGAATTTTTCTGGTTTCGTTAAACATCTTCATTTCTTCTTTGGTATAGCCGTTATCCAGGAAACTATCAATATGGGGAAGAGCATTAAAGGCAATCTGATGAGGATACACATTGTAGTGTATTTCTTTACCCAAGACATATGCTTCTACCTGTCTGTTTAATTCTTCGATAGCCGGTAAGCCCGTACCGGAAACAGCCTGGTAAGTGGCAACTACTATACGTTTAATTTTATATCTATCGTGCAAGGGTTTCAAGACTACCAGCATCTGGATAGTTGAACAGTTAGGGTTGGCGATCAATCCTTTATGGGTCTTGGCAGCTTCGGGATTAACTTCAGGCACGACCAGGGGAACCCAGGGTTCCATACGGAAAGCATTACTGTTATCAATAACCACAGCCCCTTCTTCCACAGCGATAGGAGAAAGTTGTAGACTCGCTGCTTCTCCCGCAGAAAAGAGGGCAATGTCGATTCCTTTGAAAGCTCCTTTTTCCGCAGTTTTAACCCTTAGAGGCTGTCCACGAAAAGTAACGGTCTTCCCTTCATTCTCCTTGACATCCAAAGGAATAACTTCGGCAATAGGCAGCGTTGATTTTTCCAAAGTAGCTAACATCTCTGTGCCTACGGCGCCCATAGCACCGACGACACCAATTCTGTAATGATTCATACTTATAACCTCCTTTTTGCTCATCATCAGGTGAGCAACTAATAATTATAAATTATAGTAAATAAAATTTGCCGGTTATTAACGCATTCACTCCCGGCCAACGTACTCAGTATGAGGATATTTATCTTTCCTGCGAGGACATTATTATTATCTAGAATTATATCTCTTTCCAGCTATTAGTCAATAATAATTATTATATCAGCAGATAGTTTTTTGACAAGGTCTATTTTTGTAAAATTTCCTCTCTTCTTTATTTTGTGTTCTTTAATTACATTTAATATATGATAGCAATGATAATGCAATAATAATGTATACAATTCTCATAATTGTGTTTTTTTGGTTGACCACTGGTAATAAATGTGATATTTTTAAAAATACCATATACTTCTCATTGCATGATAAGCAGGGTCTAATTTTGCTGGAGGTGCAAGAATGTTGAAAAAAAATTATGATGCCATAGTAATAGGCGGTGGGATCATCGGCCTCTCTGTGGCATATTATCTTACCAGTGAAGGTAAAAAAGTCCTCCTGATCGAGAAAAAAGGATTGGGTGCCGGTGCGTCCGGTGCATGCGATGATATGATCCTTTTACAATCTAAAAAACCCGGTATTTTACTTACCCTGGCCATGGAAAGCCTGACCCTTTACCGTAAACTGGCCAAAGACCTGCCCGTGAGTATTGATCTGGAAAACAGGGGCGGTATGGTTTTAATTGAAACTCAGGAACAACTTCCAGTAATGGAAAACTTTGTCAAAGAACAGCAAAAGCTTGGTCTTAACGTTACTTTTCTCGACAGAAACGATATGCGCAGACATCAGCCCCACATAAACGAACATGTGCTGGCATCAACTTTCAGCCCTATGGATTCCCAGGTTAACCCCTTAAAGGTTATGCAGGCCTTCGCCGTAACTGCACAGGCCAAGGGGCTTATGATCAAAAAAGGATCCGGCGTAAGCCAGATCGTCTTCCACAACGACTATCACTGGGAGGTTATCACGGAAGACAAGGAAAGTTTCACCGCTGAGTTCGTGATCAATGCAGCTGGAGCATGGGCTGGCTCCGTGGCTAGACTCATTGGCCTGGATGTGCCTATTCGTCCCAAGCGTGGTCAAATTGCAGTTACCGAAAAAATACCTGCCCTGGGTGACACCAACATCTGGAGCGCTGATTACATAGCGATGAAATTAAATCCCGAACTGGCTAAAGACAGAAAGCAGATTCTCAATGATTTAGGGATTGGCCTGGCTATGTCCCAAACCAGCGAAGGAAATTATTTCATTGGCGGCACCCGGGAGTTTGTGGGCTATGATACTTCGACCAATTTCCTGGCTATCCACCTGGTTATTCAGGAAGCTACCCGTTTCTTCCCCATTCTGAAAAATGTCCATGTTATCCGTACCTTTGCCGGACTCCGTCCCGCCTCCGATGATGGCAAACCATTCATTGGCCCTGTTCCTGAACGTCCTGGATTCTATATGGCCGCAGGTCATGAGGGCGATGGAATTGCCCTGGCCCCCATTACGGGGAAACTCATCACAGCCATGATTCTGAATCAAACCCTCCCCTTCGACGTAGCTGAGTTGGGCCCCGCCCGTCTGAGGGCAACCCAAAATACCAGACAAGCAATTTAATTATCAATAAACAGCGCTTTTTTCAAAGGAGGTGAGATCCAGTATTCAAAATGGCTGCCGTAATATTAGACGAAAAGGAAATTATGATCCTTAAAATGATCAGAGATGCCAAAGAGCCTATGGGATCATGGAGTATTTTGAACAGTTTGGCCGAAAACGGAGTAGAAACAAGTTCAGCCACTATTGGACGCATTTTGAACAAATTGGAGAATTTTGGTTATTTAAAAAAAGAAAAATTTCGCGGCAGAACCATTACAAAAAAAGGTCTTCATGCCATCCAGGTAAGTAAAAAACTTAACGAAATGGCCTTTCAGCAAAACAAACTTCTGCAATTTCTCGACCCCCAGCGTTTGGGCGATTTTCTTACCGTACTGGAGGCCAGACGGGCTATTGAAAGAGAAACCGCCCGAAGGGCTGCCCTTTATGCTACAGAGCAGGATATTTTATTAATGGAAGAAATATTGAAACGACAGGAAGCTAAATATCAGGAACACCAGTGGATAACTGAGGAAGATCTTAATTTTCATAAAGCTATTGCCCGGGCTTCCAGAAACAGCATCCTGGAAAGCATGTATTCTCTTCTGGCCATCTTCGGCCAGCAATCTACGGCTTTTGAATTATTAAGGGAAAAGATCCATGCCGAATATATGGTATCCCACCGACGTATTCTGAATGCCATAAAACAAGGCAATCCGGATAAAGCTGAAGAAACCATGCTGGCCCATATTGATAATTTGATGGACGATGTAAAAAAATACTGGGAACTAACCTTTGAACAGAACAAGACTTACTCCAATACCGGAGGGGATGTCCCGTGGGATAATAAAAAAGGGATATAATGTGTATGGTTTCAAGATAGGGATCCTACTCTTGGAAACTACCTTTCCCAGGATACCCGGAGATATTGGCAATGCCAATACCTTCCCCTTTCCTGTATTATACAAAATAGTAAAAGGCGCCAGCCCGGAACGGGTCGTTGGTCCCAGGGATCAAACATTGCTGGAAGCTTTTATCCAGGCCGGAAAAGAACTGGAAGCACAAGGGGTCAAAGCTATTACCACCAGTTGCGGTTTTATGATTCTTTATCAAAAGGAAATAGCCCAAAGCCTATCGGTACCATTCTTTTCCTCCAGTTTACTGCAGGTTCCTCTGGTACATAAAATTATCGGGGACAAGAAAAAAATCGGAATTATAACTTACGACAGTCAAGCCCTTACGGAAGAACATTTAAAGGCGGCGGGCATTGACAAAAATATTCCTTTAATCATTGCCGGCATGGAAAAAAGCCAGGCTTTTGCCGGCTTCCTGAAAGGATACGAAGACATTGTAGATATAGAAAGATGTACAACCGAACATGTGACCGTGGCCCAAAAAATGAGGCAACAGGATCCCTCTTTGGGGGCTATTGTTTTGGAATGTACAAATATGCCCCCATACAGTTATAAGATACAGGATATTCTGGATATCCCAGTCTTTGATATTATCACCCTGGTCAACTGGGTGTATCATGGACTTTCCCCCATTCATTTCCGAGGGAGGTGGTAGCAGGTACTGTTTTTTCTCTATATATTTTTAAAAAATTTTAAAAATTGAGGTGAATGCATTGGAAAAACGTGGTTTCAAAAACAGCTGGTTGCTCCTTATTTGTCTTTTACTAGTGTCTTTTCTGGTGGTGGCCTGCGGCCAACCTGCTCCCAAACCTGCTGAGCCGGCTAAACCTGCCGAACCTGCCAAAGCACCCGACAAAACCCTTACCTGGACAGCAGGCTCCATGGGCGGCGGTTGGTATACCCAGGCCGGTGGTTTTGCTGAACTGTTTCTAAAAAAGAACGTCGGCGTTAATGTTAAGGTAATTCCCGGCGGCGGCGTACAAAACGCTCTCCTGGTGAATAAAGGCGAGTGTGAAATAGGCTGGGGTCTTCCCCCTCTCGTTGATGCTGCCATGAAAGGGCAAGATCCTTACCAGCAAAAAGCCGAAAACATCAGAGGTGTGGCTACCGACCTGGGCATTAGCTACTTCCATTTCATAGTCGGCGCTAACACTCCTTATAAATCTATCAAAGAAGTATTAGGAGAAAACAAGAAGATTAATCTTACCGTTTCCGTTGTAGGCAGTTCCGATGAGTGGGTTTTCCGGAAAGTTTTGGAATATTATGGAACATCATACGATAAACTTAAAGCGAATGGGTCCAAGATATTCCATGCCGGTTATGCTGATCAGGCTACCCAATTCAAAGATAAAAACGTAGATGTCTACTTCACCTTCCTGGGACTCCCCGGTGCTGCCGTAACGGAAGCTTCCATCGGCAGGGAAATGCGTATTTTGCCCTGGCCTGATGACCTTTTGAAACACCTGGCCCAATTCAACATAGGTACCGGTGAAATCCCTGCCGGAACTTATCCCAAGGCTGTTAACGGTAATGAAAATATCAAGACGGCTACTATGAGTAACTGTATCATAGTTAATAAGGATTTACCCGAAGATGTGGTTTACAACATGACCAAAGCTATATGTGATGACCTGGCCACCACTAAAGCCATCCATCCTGCTTTCTCCGTTTTCAAGCCAGAAACAGCCTGGAAAAATATCGGCGCTCCTCTCCATCCCGGAGCTGAAAAATATTACAAAGAAAAAGGCTATATAAAATAACAACCACGCATCCTGTGATTATTTTTCCCCAGGGCCCGGGTGATTCCGCCCGGGCCTTCTCAAATACCTTTACAAGCAACTTTAACAAGAAGGAGGGCACTGATGAACGTACGTGAGTTAAAGGGCCCCGTTGCCATCGCTATAGGTCTTTTTGCAGTGGCCGCTTCCCTGTTCCATTTATATACCTCAGGATTTGGTGTTTTAGAACCCAGGACCATGCGTTCAATACATCTCTTATTCCTTGTCCCCTTAGTCTTCATTATGTTCCCCCCCACCCCCCAAGCCTCCAAAAACAAGGTCCCTTGGTATGACTGGGTGCTGGCCATCCTTGCTTTTGCTGCCAGCGCCTACAGTTATTGGCATGCTGACCGCATCAATTTTCGCTATCAGGGGGTTTCTGACCTTTTGCCTATGGAACTCTTCCTGGGCACTGCCATAATTCTTTTAATCATAGAAGCCACCCGGCGCTTGATCTCTAAATGGTTTGCCCTTATTCCTGTGATATTCCTCGCCTATTTGATTCTGGCTCCATATGCTCCCGGGATTTTAAAGGCTAAAGCCTATTCTTTTCCCCGAATCGTAGAAATGATGTATCTCTTTGTTGATGAGGGTATCTATGGTTTTCTGATGGGTCTTTCGTCAAATGTGCTTTATATCTACGTTCTCTTTGCCGTTTTTATGGTCAGATGCGGAGTTGGCGATTATTTAATTGAGTTAGCCCATGCCTTTGCCGGAGGCCTAAGAGGAGGTCCAGCCAAAATTGCCGTTCTCGCCAGCGCTCTCTACGGCAGCGTCAGCGGCAGCACCGTAGCCAACGTTTATGCTACTGGAAGCGTTACTATTCCCATGATGAAAAAAATCGGCTACAAGCCGAAAACAGCAGCTGCTATTGAAGCTGCCGCTTCCACCGGCGGGCAGATCATGCCCCCTATCATGGGCGTAGGGGCCTTTGTCATGGCTGAGTTGACAGGAGTTCCCTATACACAAATCATCAAAATAGCCTTTTTCCCTGCCCTCCTCTTTTATTTTGGCGTTCTCTCCATGGTACACTTTGAGGCTGTAAAAGCCAATATCCTGCCCGATGAGAACAGGGAACGTCCCATCTGGTCAGATTTGTTAAAACGTTCCTTTATGGTAACGCCCTTTGTGCTTATCGCCTTCTTGCTGATTTCCGGTTATTCACCTTCCAAAGCCGCCTTTTTTTGTGTATTGTTAACAGCCCTTCTGGGTTTTTTCAATCCCAAAAATCCTTTGAATTTCAAGGGCCTTGTGGAATGTCTTAAAGAGGGAGCCATCACCGCAGCCCAGATTGCCATCGCCCTGGCCAGTGCCGGCATTGTAGTAACAGTCATGACCCGGACCGGAGCGGCCCTTTCCTTCAGCAGTATGGTCATACATGCATCCGGTGGCAATCTTTTCCCTGTTCTTGTTATGATTTTCGTCGCTGTGGCTATTCTGGGCGCCGGCATACCAACTACAGCGGCATACATTATTGCCGTCACAGTGGGAGCTGCTGCTTTGGGCGAACTGGGAGTAACCCTTATTACCTCTCACCTATTTGTTTTTTACTATGCTGTCTTTTCAGATCTGACGCCTCCCGTGGCAGTAACAGCCTATGCCGCCGCAACTCTCTCGGGCGCCGAGATGATGGCTACAGGAATCGAGGCCTTTAAACTGGCCCTCTCCGGATTCATCGTGCCTTTCGTTTTTGTCTACCATCCGGAAATCCTCTGGCAGGGCACCACTGCCCAGGCCTTCATTGCCCTACTCTACACGGCTCTGGCCATTTTCTGTCTATCCATTGCCATAGTGGGATATATGCGAGCCCGTCTTAAAAAAATTAACCGTATACTTCTTCTGATTGCAGCGATTCTTTTGATCATGCCCGTAGTGAAGTTACAATTGCTGGGCGGAGTTTTCGCCTTTGGCGGACTGCTGATGGCTTTCCTGGTTAAACCCAAAAAATCCTTTTCTCACTCCCTTTAAGGAATTGTCGACAGGGGTTACAAAGGTCTTATTTTAACCTGGTTAACAGTAAAAATTTAGCTGTTTACCAGGTTAAAATAATTTAATAGAATAGATATGCTCACAAGTTAAAACCTCAAGGAGGCCCCTATGAACAAAAATATTACTGTCATATTACTGTTGTTTAGCTTCCTTATTATAACTATAGGAAACCAACCGGCATATGCCGCCCAGGAATCAGACTGGTTACCTACTGGTCCCCAGCCTCTAACCAAAACAGTACTTGAGCTTAAGAAACAAGAAATTTTGCTTGGATGGCAAGAAGAAACCATACTGGTGAAAGGGGTATACCAGTTAACCAATCCAACCAATAAAAAGGTCAAAGTAATACTGGGAATTCCAGCAAACAACATACTTATTGAACCGGAAAATACACCTAAACTAAACATCACTTATGGTGAAAATAATGTTAAGACCAAACTGGATAAAAAATCTAGCATGTATATCTGGGAATTAACCTTTAATCCGGAAGAAAGCATAAACTTAGGTGTAGAATACGAAGTGACCAATCCTGCTTCTAGTAAAAACCATATCTCTACGGGTTATCATTTTAGCGGTCAGCAAAAGTGGACGGGACAGCCCAATCAAACTTTGGTAACAGTATATTTTAAAGAAATTCACCCGGGCCAGATCAAGAGTGTATGGCCCCGTAATTATACCGTTGCCGGTGAATCCCTTGTCTGGAAATGGACAGACCAGACACCGGAGACGGATGTCCAGTTAACAGCCGATGTATGGGGCGAAAAAAATAGCTGGCTGTCGGTGCTCGATGACCAGCAAAAAAGTGAACTGGCCAGAGCCGTGGAGAACAAATTATACCTGGAAGCTGCTGGTTTACTGGGCCAATGGAAACAGAAAACTGCAAAAGAAAATAAGGAATTTCTCTCCCTTGGACAGGCTTATTATCTGGAGAAAGGTGAAAAGTTCGAGGAAGCCAACAAAATCTGGGAGAACTTGTATGAGGACGAGGCCAAATCCCCCAGGGTTTACTGGTCTATGGCGAAAATTTATAAAAAATCCAGCGGTAAACTGACTGATATCTATCATAGAGTACGGGAGCTGCAAATCCATCCCTTTCTCCAGAACTGGCTGTTTTCCCAGCTCCCTCCCGGCAAAGCAAAGTTGTCCTCTCCGGAGAAAAACCCTGTCATAGCAAGTTTTGTGGAGGAAGGTAAGAACGGGATACTCGTAAAAGGTAACTTTTCTGACCCGGATGGTGATATAGAGAAAATAATACTGCGTTTTCGCTGGGAAGATGGTAAAGTAGAAGAAAAAGAAATACCCCTGAAGCCCTTCCGCTACGAACATAACATTAGCGCCTTTCTACCGGCTCCGGGTCCGTTACAGCGCCTATTTTACGAATTTATCATCACCGACGCTTCCGGTAACAAAATCTCAACGGGTGAAAAAGAAGCCTTTTATTTAAACAGTGATATTACCAGTGAAACTTTTAGTTTTGCTGGTGCTAAGCTGGTCCTGGGTGACTATACACCGGAAGAACAGGACAAAGTGTATAAATGGTTTAAAAGTTATATGAAAATGGCTAAGGAGGCCGGCTTTGTTCCCATTGAAGCCAAAAGCCCCTACTTTATTTTCCTGGGTGAATTCCACGAAATTACACGTAATTATCAGGGCCCCTTCTTTATGATGTATACCCCTGCTCCTTTTGCCCCCGACCAAACCAAACTGGCCGTACATCGCTACTTCTTATCCTACTGGTACGGCCCAGGGTGGCATACTCTTCCCGCCAAGGAAGCAGAAGAACTGGGAGACGCCCTCCTGCTGGGTAAAGGCTACTATGTGCAAAGCCTTAAATACCTGAACCACAAAGATCCTAAAAAGTTTGCCATGCTCCTGGCCAAAATGGGAGAAGGAAAAGACTGGGTCTCCAGTCTGCAGGAAGTCTTTAATCTCACCCCGACTAGTCTATTTTTCCGTGTAATCTGGTATGTCTACGGCAACATGGTCCTGGCCTTTGTCATTATTATTACCTTTGCCTGGTTGGGAAAAACCGGCCATTTAGTCAGGTTTGTGCATATGTTAAAAAGTAAGTAATCATAACGAAAGGTAATCGGCTTAAAAACCGGTTACCTTTTTTTTACTCCTCTCTCATTAAACTCCCAGGCAATATTCACTAAGAGTTCCGTCCCCCATTTCAGGACATCCTCATCTATCTCAAAACGAGGATGGTGGTGGGGATAAATAATACCTTTGGCTGCATTGCCGGCCCCCAGGAAAAAGAAGGCGCCAGGCACCTTTTCCAGGTAATAGGCGAAATCCTCCCCGGCCAACCATGGACGTCCAATCCCTACATTACTGGGACCCAGGACTTTCTTGCCTACTTCCAGTACTAGCTGTCCCTCTTTCTCGTGATTATTGACAGGTGGATAACCTTCCTCATAGCTAAAACGATAGTCTGCGCCATACATGCTGCAGGCCGCAGCTACTTTCCTGTCTAACTCTTCCTTAATTTTCTGCCTTACCTCCGGAACAAAGCTTCGCACTGTTCCTTCCAGATAAGCTTTATCCGGAATCACATTAAATGCGCTCCCAGATTGGATAATCCCAAAGCTAATAACGCCCGCATCCAGAGGATTCATGCTTCTACTGACAATACTCTGGCAATTCATCACTAAGTTAGAGGCCACAAGAATAGGATCGATACATTCCTGAGGCTGGGAGCCATGGCCCCCCTTTCCTTGAAGATGGACCGTAAATCTATCAGCTGCCGCCATCATAGGTTTATTCAGTACAATCTCCAGCTTACCCGCTTCGAGAGTTGACCGGAGATGGAGCCCAAAGATAGCATCTACATCATCAAGAAAACCCTCTTCGATAAACGCCAAAGCCCCACCAGGCGCCGTCTCCTCGGCATGCTGAAAAATGAACTTTATTTTCCCGGGAAATTTTTTTCGCAATTTAGCAAGAACATGGGCCGCGCCTAGGAGCATGGCCGTATGCCCGTCATGACCACAGGCATGCATTACACCAGGCACCGTAGAGGCATATTCTCTTTCCGATTCTTCAGCAATTCTCAGGGCATCCATGTCCGCCCTTAAAGCCACGGTAGATCCGGGCAGGCCTCCCTCCAGTACTGCCGCAACGCCTGTCTTCCCTATTCCTTCGTATACCTCAAGGCCAAGAGCTTTCAAAGAACGTGCTACCAGGTTGGCCGTCCGTTCTTCACAAAAGGAAGGCTCCGGGTGCCGGTGAAAGTCCCTCCGCCAGGCAATTATCTGTTTTTCATACTCTGCAACACAAGCTCTGATTTTCTCTTGTCTGTTCATCTTCATCCCTCGTTTTTGGTGTTGTCTTACAGTACATATTATCTATTTTAATATTCCATATACAAAAAGAAAAACCTCTGCCGAAAAAGAGGTTTTTCTTTTTGTTCCTATGTATGATATGGCTCCTGCACATCCAGTTCCATACCCCGGCTTCCCTTGCGAATCACGATATACCTCTGCCATTCCGGGTCTTTTCTGCCCATAGGCGTGCTGTCCTCATAGTTTGCGAAGAAGAGATGGGGTCCACGGCTTTCCTGGCGTAAGAGGGCAGCCCGCAGGACCATTTCCGCGGTAATAAACAGGTTCTTGGTCTCCAGAAGGAAGGGAAGCCCGTTACCGTCTAAGACAATTCCCTTAGCCTGGAGATCAGCCAGTTTGCCAAGGGCCTCAATGAGTCCTTTTTCTGTGCGGACGATGCTGGCAGCCTGGTGCATGATCTCTTGAAGTTCGGCCCGCACCTTGTAGGCTGGGAGTCCTTCCTTGTTTTCCAGGAGAGAAGTCAACTGGGCTTGATAAGCTGTGATATCCTGCTCATTGACAGGAACAAAGTCTTCTTTCAGGCTTTGTTCCCCTGCTTTTTCCCCAGTAATCTTACCAAAGACCTGGCAATCCAGGAGGGCATTGCCTCCGGGACGGTTGGCGCCATGCTGCCCGCCGGCACATTCCCCGGCGGCAAAAAGCCCGGGTATGTTGGTATTACCGTACTCCCTAATGCGGATACCTCCCTGGAAGTGCTGGGCACAAGGAGCAATCTCCGGCAGGTCACCTTTTTCCAGATCTACCCCATGCTCCTTAAGCCACAGGATGGAGGGTGTGTTAATTTCCTTTAAACGGTACAGGGGACTGGTTTCTCTTAATTCAGCACCGAAATCTTTGTTTTGCTCGGTGAAATACCGCTCCTTGTTCTTTTCGCTAAGCTTGCTGAAAGTAAAGCCCGTGGGGTTGGTGCTGTAATCGAAGTAAACCTTATGGCCACTCATCATTTCCTTATAAATGGCTATATCAATGATATGGGTCTTATGTTCGTAAGAGACAGGCCAGCTAGCGCCCTTTTCAAAGACAAGATTATAAATTTCTTCTAACGATGTACCGGGCGCAAAATACCTGGGTAAAAACTCTTCTCCCTTATCGTTGATGATCTTGGGCACAGCCCGCATCAAACTGCCGGAGAAGTTTAACTTTGTTTTGGTGTTGGCCAGGCCGATCTGGATAAACTCCATGTTGACCAGTTCTGCTCCCCCGTGGTAGGCCATGGCATGGGCATCTGCTCCCATCCCCATGGGGTAGACGTTATATTTATACATCTTCCCAGGGCCACCCGTAGCGAAAACAATATTCTTAACTTGGAAAACCTTAAGTTTTTCCGGCCTGTCCTCATGTAATCTGGTATCTAAGGCAAAGGCTCCCGCTATTTTGCCCTCCTTGATGATAAGTTCGCTGACCATACAGTGCTCGATGAGCTGGATATCCAGTTCACGTATCCGCTTCACTAGAGCTTCTTCAATATGAACGGCTGTACGGGGCCCCGTATAGCAAGCCCGGGCGTAAATAGAACCATCTGTCACAAATTGATGAGCCTTGCCTTCTATTTTCGCAAAGGGAACACCCAGCTGATCCAGGTAATGAAAAGCATCAGCACTGTTTTTGGCTAGAATTTCCGCCAGATCCTCGTCGGAAACATAACCTCCGATCTTGTAAATGTCTTCCGCGTGGTAACGCCAGGCCTCTTCACCCCGGGGTTCTGTGTGCTCGAGAGTGGCATGAAAGGCCATGCGATCGGAACAGGCAATGGCTGTCACACCGCTTTTCCCCAGTTCCCCCTTGGTAGCCAGAAAAACTGTGGCCTGGGGATATTTTTCTTTGGTGGCAATGGCGGAACGGATGGCAGCACCGCCCCCACCTACGACCAATACGTCACCTTTGAAGCTCTCCATGTTACTACTCCTTTGTTCTTTAGTTGCTTTATTGAGTTTGTTTTACATGTTTTTTTAATTCCGTCGTTAAAATAGGCAATATCTTTAAGGCATCACCCACAATACCGAAGTCAGCAATCTTAAAAATCGGCGCATTAGGGTCTTTATTGATGGCAACCACCGTCTTAGCAGAGGACATTCCTGCCAGGTGCTGAATGGCCCCGGAAATACCACAGGCAATATATAAACTGGGAGAAACGGTTTTTCCTGTTTGTCCTACCTGGTACTGGTGCTCCCGCCAGCCTGCATCCACAGCGGCCCGGGAAGCCCCTACGGCGGCCCCCAGTACTTCAGCCAGTTCCTCCAGGAGCACAAAGTTCTCCGGTCCTTTCATCCCCCGGCCGCCGCTGACGATTATATCGGCTTCCGTAAGAGGAGGCCTTTTACCCGTCGCCCTGGCTACGATTTCTTTAATGATGTAAGTCAGGTGATCATTACCGGATAAGGGAGTTGTTTGAATTTTGCGCACCACAGGTTCCACAGGTAAGGGTTTAACAGCTTTTAAAGCATTAGGTCTTATGGTTATGACTAACGGGGTTTGCCCTTTTCCGGTGATCTGGGCAAAAGCCTTCCCGGCATATATGGGTTTCACAAAAGTTAAAGGGTCTGTTACAGCAAGATCAGTGACATCAGAAATACAGCCCCAGCCTAATTTTCCGCCTACCCTGGGGGCAAGATCTTTACCTATGGCGGTATTAGCTAAGACCAGGTAATCCGGCCTTAAATCCCTTGCTCCCTGTTCAACGATCTGAGCCAAAATGTTGGGATGGTAAGTCTGATCTTCCGGGCCTTCCATCACCAGGATATCCTTCACACCGCACCTGCCAATTTCCTCTATTACTCCATTACACTCCGATCCCACTACCATGGCAGTAACCTGGAGAGTATGTGTTTGCGTCAGAGCGGAAAAATACCCCAGAATTTCGCGAGAAGCTTTACGCAGTGTATGATTCGTTTGTTCGGCATAAATCATTATGTTTATCATCATTTACCTCCTATCCCCTCTTCCACGGCTAGATGAATTTTTTTTCCATGAAAAAGGCCATAAGTTCACCCACAGAGTTTCCACCTTCATCCACTACGATTTTTCCTGCTCCTTTACTCACCGGCAGGTAAAACTTTTTGACAAGTGTAGAAGATTCCATCTCCTGTAATTCTGTGAGATTAATGATTTTGATGGGCTTTTTCTTAGCGGCCATGATATTTTTCATGGTGGGATAGCGGGGTTCGTTAATGCCTTTCTGAACTGTCACCAGGGCAGGCAGCTTTAAGGAAATAATTTCGCTAAGGCCGTCGCCTTCCCGTTCACATTCGATCTTTTCATCTTTCAGTTGGAGCTTCGTAACTACATTGGCCAGAGGAACCTGTAAAAACTCCGAAATAAACCCGGGGACCAAAGCAGCGTTATTATCAACAGCTACCCAGCCGGCCAAAATGAGATTAAAATCGGCTTCTTCCCTTTGAATAACCTGGGAGAGATAGTGGGCAGTCATACGGCTGTCGGCCAAGCCATCCAGGTCACAGTGAATATGGATAGCGCGATCCGCTCCCAGGGCCAGGGCATTGCGCAGGACCTTTTCCCCCTCTTCATGGCCCAGGGTAATGGCTACAACTTCCGCCCCGTTTTTTTCTTTAATCCTTACTGCTTCCTCCAGGGCAAACTCATCATAAGGGTTGGTAATCCGGTTTACGTCTTTATCACAAATCTGCCCTTTTTCATCCAGTGTAATCTTAGCCTCAGTATCAAAAGTTTGTTTAACCAGAACAATTATTTTCACCTTATCCCTCTCCTTCCCCTATTCGTTCTCGTTATAGACATGGCGGGCAATCACCACACGCTGGATTTCGTTAGTTCCTTCGTAGATCTGGGTAATCTTACAGTCCCTGTATAACCTTTCCACCACATAGTCTTTAGTATAGCCATATCCTCCGTGGATTTGTACGGCTTCATTGGCCGCTCTCACGGCCAGATCAGAGGCAAAGAGCTTGGCCATGGCCGCTTCCTTGCTGAATTTTACTCCCTGGTCTTTAAGAAAAGCCGCTTTATGGATTAAGAGACGTGCTGCCTCAATTTCCGTAGCCATGTTGGCAATTTTAAACTGGGTTGCCTGGAAATTAGCGATAGGCTGACCAAACTGTACCCTTTGCTTGCTGTGTTTGATAGATTCATCCAGAGCAGCCTGGGCAATTCCTAAGGCCAGGGCCGCTATGGCTATCCTACCATTATCCAAACACTTCATGGCCATTTTAAAGCCTTCACCTACCTTGCCCAGAACATTTTCCCTGGGTACCCGGACGTCTTCCATGATCAGTTCACCTACGATTAAAGAACGCTGGCCCAGGAGGTCTTCAGGTTTACCGGCAGAGAGACCAGGCATGCCTTTTTCCACAATAAAGGCAGTAATCCCTCCCCGGGGGCCTTTCTCTCTATCGGTAACGGCAAAAACGATAGCCATATCAGCGGCAGGCGCATTATTAATAAAGGCCTTGGTGCCATTTAAAACATAACAATCGCCATCCAGCACAGCAGTGGTCTGCATACTGGCTGCATCGGTACCGGCATTGGGTTCGGTTACAGCAAAAGAACCCAGGATCTCGGCATTAACCAGGGGAGGAATCCACTTTTGCTGTTGTTCCT
This sequence comes from uncultured Peptococcaceae bacterium, assembly GCA_964637385.1. Taxonomy (GTDB): domain Bacteria; phylum Bacillota; class Peptococcia; order DRI-13; family DRI-13; genus Thermanaerosceptrum. The sequence goes on along the minus strand of CAZWTM010000011.1, from coordinate 15,596 downwards.
TAGTCCCATAGGTATGTAACAAATACGTAAGGGCTTCTACCAGCATAATACTGTCGGCCAGTGATGCGCTGGCCCAGGCCAGTTCTTCAATGGCCAGGGCATAACTGATAGAATCAGCTTCCACGCCGCCAAACTCCTCCGGTAAGGTCATGGCTAAAATCCCCAGTTCAGCGGCCTGTTTATAGTTCTTCCAGGGAAACTCTGCTCTTTTGTCCAGTTCCTGGGTGAGAGGAGCCACCTCTTTACGAGCAAAGTTCCTCACCATGTCACGAAACATTTCCTGAGTTTCATTCAAACGAAAATCCATTTTAATTCCTCCTTGTTTTAGTTGGTAGTTGTTGGTTGGTAGTTGGTAGTATTATGTCCTAATTAAGGTTGTATTGATTACCGGAAGGGAGCTGTGACCGTATCTCTTTCCACCACTGAGACATCCATCAACTTAATAAGATTAGGGGGTTTAACGTTGTTAATCAGGTCAATGACACGCTGGGCCGCTTCCTCCCCCATTTCATAAGCCGGTTGGGCTACTGTGGTTAAAGCGGGAATACTTAAAGCAGAAAGATCTAGATTGTCAAAACCCATCACGGAAATATCGTGGGGTACACTGAGCCCGGCATCATAAATAGCCCGCATAGCGCCCAGAGCTTTGATGTCATTGGTACAAAGGACAGCCGTAAACTTCTTTCCCAGTAAAAGCAGTTCGTTCATGGCCTGGTAGCCGCCTTCATGGCCAAAAATCCGGGTAATAATAATCCCTTCGTCCTTTTCCTCCCCCCAGTCCTTGAGGGCTTTCAGGTAACCCAAATACCTGTTACGGTTGAAACTTAAATTCAAATCTCCTCCGATAAAAGCTATTCTGCGGTGACCTTTTTGCAGCAGGTACTCAGTACCCAGGTACCCTCCCCGGTAGTCATCCACTACTACTGAGGTAATTTCCCTGTCTATTCTTCTGACCAGCAAGACCAAGGGTATTTTACTCTCCTGCAGAGCCAGCAGGTGGTCATAATTCTTTTCACTGGTGGTGGCTATGATAAAACCATCGACCCAGCGATTTTTCAGCCTGTTGATGGTCTCCACTTCTTGCTGGAGGTCATCGTCACAATCAGCCAGAATTACAGTATAACCATGCTGCTTGGCCACAGCCGTAACCCCTTTAGTAACAATAGAGTAAAAAGGGTTCCGGATATTGGGTATTAAAAGAGCCAGTGTACTGGTGCGTCTCTGGCGTAAACTCTTGGCCACAAAGTTGGTTTGGTAGCCCAGTTTCTCAATAGCCTCCATAACCCGCGCTTTTGTGACCTCATTAACATTAGCGGCACCCGTAAGAACCCGGCTTGCTGTACTGGTAGATACACCCGCCAGTTTGGCTACATCTTTGAGCGTAGGCATATTATTTATCACCTCCCTGGACCAAAAATTCAAGTGCCGTATGTTGCTGGCTTAATGAAATCGATTTCTGAAATCGATTTCAAGAGTGTTGTTAAACTATATACGACACAAATCCGCCCTTTCCTGCTTATCTAAAAAAATAAGCGCAATCTTGTTTACGATTGCGCCCATATGCAAAAATATTACTATCGTTTGTAGATTAAAAATATTGTTATTATAAATTAAGACATTTACAATAAGAAGAAAAACACATACATTTGTGCTTTCAAAGGAACTCCTGCGTTCCCTATGAAAGTACAACAGCAAGTAAAAGACTATAATTTTACGGAAGGAGCATACATCTATGGATTCTGTTAAGGCTATCCAGGAACTAAACTCATTGCTGGGGGAACATAAGATTCTCACTGCAAAAGAAGACCTGGTCTGCTATTCTTACGATTCTTCCCCCTATATCTGTAAACCCCTGGCCGTAGTAGTGCCGGAAAAAAGGGAAGATGTGCAGACAATTTTAAAGATTGCTTCCAAATACCGAACACCTGTTATTCCCCGGGGAGGAGGTACCAGTCTCGCCGGAGGCAGCGTACCTAGCGAGGGTTCTATCGTCATAGATATGAGCAGGATGAACAGGATCCTGGAGATTGATACCAAGAACTTAGTCGCCGTGGTCCAGCCCGGCGTCATTACTGCCGACCTGCACCGGGCTGTGGAAGCCCAGGGCCTCTTTTATCCGCCCGACCCCCAGAGCATGAACATGTGTACCATCGGGGGAAATATCGCTACCAACGCCGGCGGTCCCAGGTGTTTCAAGTATGGTGTGACCAAGGATTATGTTCTGGGTTTGGAAATTGTCCTGGCTGACGGTCGTGTTCTCAGGACAGGGGGCAAAACCATCAAAAATGTCTCCGGCTACGATTTGACCCGGCTTTTCGTGGGTTCCGAAGGTACCCTGGGTATCGTCACTGAAATCATTCTCCGACTGATTCCTTTGCCCCAGGCCAAACGCACCGCCCTGGCTATCTTTAACACCCTGGAAGAAGGAGCAGCCGCAGTTGCCGGTATCATCGAACGAAGAATCGTGCCAACGACCCTGGAGCTAATGGACCAGGACAATTTGGTCCTCATCGAAAATGCCAAGCATGTTGGCTTCCCTACTGACGTTGAGGCTGCCATCCTCATTGAAGTTGACGGTAAACCCCGTGAGGTTGACGAAGACATCAGCCGTATAGAAGAAATCTGTAAGGAATTTGGCGGCAGAGAAGTAAGAATTGCCCAGACTCCCGAAGAAGCGGCAGCCCTCTGGGCCGGTCGCAAAGCCTCTTTCGGCTGTCTCACCCAGAGTACCCGTTCCATCTTTACGGAGGACGCCACCGTTCCCCGCAGCGAGCTGGTCAATGCCGTCCGGGAATTTAAAGCACTGGGTAAAAAGTACAACCTGCGGATACCAATGCTGGGCCATACAGGAGATGGCAACCTCCATCCCTCTATTCTTTTTGATGAACGGGACAGCGAGGAAGTGGCCAGGGTAGAAAAATGTATTGATGAAATGTTTGCCATTGCCCTCAAACTGGGCGGTACCTTGAGCGGCGAACATGGCATTGGTATCGCCAAGAGAAAATATATTCCCTGGGAGTTTGGCGAAACAGGAGTGGAAGTACTGTGCAACATTAAGAAGGCCTTTGATCCCCTTAATATTTTAAATCCTGGCAAAGTCGTCCTTATAGGTGAAGCCCATGAATAATGAATATATTAAACCCTACCAAGATGAAACTGAACGTTGCCTGCGTTGCGGTATCTGCCTGGGCTTCTGTCCCGTCTATCATGCAGAAAGGCACGAAGGTACCGTAGCCCGGGGAAAAATTCGGATGATCCGCGAACTGCTGGAAGGAAATCTCCAGTTAACTCCCCGCCTCAGGAAATTTACGGAGCTTTGCTTAGGCTGCCAAGCCTGTGTCGAAAGCTGCCCCAATAAAATTCCCACCGATAAAATAGTAGCGGCAGCCCGGGCCCAGTTTGTAAAAAACCAAGGCTTACCTCTGGTTTACTACCTGGCCCTGCGCTGGGGCTTAAAAAATCCGGCCATTATGGAAACTGTTTTTGCTTCCCTGGGTCTGGCCCGGAACCTCTCCCTAACCAAACTTTTGCCCCACTCCCTCAAAGAAAAAGAAGAAATTCTCCCGCCCCTGCCGCCCAAAACTTTCTGGGAGCAGTATAAAGCAAAACCGGATAAGGGTAAAAAAGTAGCCTACTTTGTAGGCTGTATGACCAACCTGGTCTTCCCGCAAATTGCCTTAAAAGCTATTCACCTGCTGGAAACTCACGGCTATGAGGTCATCGTTCCCAGGGTTTACTGCTGCGGATTGCCCCATTACGCTTCCGGCGACATGGATACCGCCCGGGAACTGGCGTTGAAAAACCTGGATATTTTCACAACCTTAAATGTGGAAGCTGTCCTTACCGACTGCGGTTCCTGCGGCAGTGCCCTCAGGGAATACCCCCACTGGCTAAAATACCAGGATCAGTCCAAGGCCCAGGAATTTGCCGGTAAAGTACGGGATATCACAGAGTTCCTGGTCAACGAAGTTGGAATCAAACCTGGCTCCATGGCCCTTAACAGGACCGTCACCTACCATGATTCCTGCCATCTTAACCGGACCATGGGGGTAACCAGGGAACCGCGTCTCCTCTTAAAGTCACTTCCCGGTGTCAAGTACCAGGAGATGGGTGATGCCAATCGCTGCTGCGGCGGTGCCGGCACCTTCAATATTAAAAACCCCGAAGTATCAATGAAGATTCTGGAGCGCAAAATGGCCACGACTAAGGAGACGGGTGCCGATACTCTGGCTGTGGGCTGTCCCAGCTGTCGTATGCAGCTGGCTCTGGGTGCCAGGAAGTTTAATGTGTCTGTAGAAATACTCCATCCGGTGGAACTGTTAGCGATGAGTTATGGGGATAAGAAATGAAATACTAAAAGGGAATGGATGCCTAAGGTGGAGCATCCATTCCCTTTAGTATTTCACCGTAATTTTATCTGTCAGTGATTTCCGCATCTGCGAAGTTAAATACACCCCGGTAATGATGAGAACACCGCCCAGGAGATGAGCATAAATAAGTTTTTCCTGCAAAAACAAAATACCGAACAGAGAAGCGAAAACCACGACCAGGTTCTGGTAGACATTTGCCCGGTTAGGGCCCAGTTCCAACATGGCTTTATTAAAGAACAGAAAGGATACTATGGTGGGAAATATCCCGAAATAGAAGAGACTCAGGTAATGATAAGGCGCCAGATTTCTTATCCACTCTATACCGCCCTGATAGTTTTCATAGATGATTAAAGGTGCGGTAAAAATAAGTCCACCCAAAATAGATGCGGCAAAAACGGCTTTAGACGGAGCCAGCCTTCCTTTTAACTTTAATACCATGGAATAGACAGCCCAGAGCAGTACAGCAACCAGCATGATGAGGTCACCTTTATTAAAGGTTAATCCTATAAGATTTTCCCACTTCCCCCGGGCAATAATCAAAACTACACCGGCAAAAGAAAAGATAATACCTCCCAGTTGTCTTAAGGTAATCCTTTCCTTGAGGAAAATAAAACTAAACAGGATAACGGTGACCGGAGAAAAAGAATTAATCAGAGCGGTATTGGTAGCAGTGGTATACTGAACCGCAAGGTATACACACATATTAAAACCTAAAATTCCTGTTAAACCCAGGGCGGCAAAAGCAGGCCAGTTGGCGAGGAGGATATCTTTATGTTCCTTTAGCTCACGCCAAGCAAGGGGCAAAAAGATGAGAAAAGCCTCCGTCCAGCGCAGATATGACAGGGTCAGCGGCGGTATACTGCCGGTAACAGCTCTCCCTAAAGCAATGTTGCCCCCCCAAAAAAGGGTAGCCAGGACCAGCAGCAAGTGTGGAGATTTAATCATATCATCCTTCTCCTTTTCTATAGCATATACTGATATAATAAAACATTTCAGTATACTTGTTAATTCTTATTAAAACAACACATGATAATGGTATATATAAGGAAAGGGGACACACCTGCTGAAGCA
>CAZWTM010000011.1:0-10055 GCA_964637385.1 uncultured Peptococcaceae bacterium | reverse complement strand
GGACACACCTGCTGAAGCAACCAGACCCACATAACCTGTTCCGACCACACATATGTCCATATTAGACCTCCCGTTACAGCTCATACTGCTGCTTGGCCAGGGAGTCAAGAAAACCGATAAATTCCTGTCGTAAATCGTGACGATTCAGGGCAAACTCCACATTGGCCTTGATGAAGCCCAGTTTGTCCCCCCCATCGTATCTTTTGCCCTGGAAAGAATAGCCCTGTACGGCCTGGGACCGGTTTAAGGCCCTCGGCCCATCTGTAAGCTGGATCTCGCCTCCGGTGCCGGGTGAGAGGCTCTCCAGGACAGAAAAAATTTCCGGACGTAAAACTTCTTTGGACAGAATACGGCCGTTGGTACCTGTCCGGGTAATAAAACCTTTGTCAACAGCATAAGTGATAATCTTATAGACATCGGGATTAAGAAGAGGCTCCCCGCCAGTGAAGGAAATAATCCGCCAGTTTCTTTTTTTCCAGTATATCCAGTACTTTTTTGGCCGTGGCATAATCTACGTAATGGAGAGCTCCCCCTTTACCTGTAGTATAAGAACAGAACTGGCACCTGGCGTTACAAACATTTGTAATGGCCAGATAACCTGCCCCGGTCCATTATCTTTAAGTAAATCAAAAATGGCCATAATATCACTCCTGAATCAGGATCATAAAAACCTGATTCATTTTTAACACGAGCAAATGTCCGGAGGTTTAAGCCAGTTTTAAAGCATTGTTAAAGAAATACTTTTATTCTGACAATGACGGCAGCCAGGACCGGCACCCAAACAGCACTATAGAGCAAGGTTAAGAATAGTGTAACGGGTATCAGCAAAGCCCTCTTCGCGCCTGTGAGCCAGGGCAAGACCGGGATACCAAGCAGGGACCCCAGGATGAGAATTCCCAAAGAGAGTAAAAGAGCTGAAAGGCCAACAACTACCAGAAAAGGTACCCGGCGTCTCATGAGGATTCCCAGGCAGAGACCCAAAAGCCCGGAAGTAAGAAAAAAAATGAGGGCCTGGGGTACACTGAGGGTAATCATCATGAGCCCCGTTACCAGATAAGCCAGAAAACCGGTCATCCCTTCCATATAACCTGCCAGGGCAATGGGCAGGGTACTTAGTGAGCTAAAAGAAATACCCACAAAGGGAAGGTAAAGAGGTGAAGCCTGAAATCCAACGGCCAAGGCAGCTAAAAGAGCGCCTACAGTCAGGTTCCGGGGCCTTTTCCATTCTCTATTGTTCATCTTTCCGCACCTGCCTCCATCGTTCTTTGTGTAATTATATTCGCCACAGCAGGAAAGGTACGTATAACTGTAAAATATTGCAATTACACAAAATGAGTTTTTTGGGCAGGATTCTCCTCGTTTATGTCGAAGAAACTTAAGTGGCATAAAAGGGAGGAGCAGCAAAAATGAAAAGATACCCCAGATTGTTAAAAGGAATAGCCATTGTCCTGTCCTGTTTTTTCGGGACAAGCCTTTTGATGACTGCAGGAGCAGCCGAGCTGGATCTGAAAAAACGCCAGGAACTGATAGAACAAAAAATAAAGGAACAACAACAACTTCTCCAGCAGAAGAAAAAAGAAGAACATAAAAACCTGCTGGAACTAAGATATATTAACAATGTACTTTCCTCTACGGAAAAAGAATTACGCACCACGGAAAGCAAACTGTCGAAAACTGAAAAAGAATTAAAATACCTGGAGAGTGAATTAAATAAATCCCAGAATAATCTCCAAAAAAACACAAAGATTCTTGAGGATCGTGTAAGGGCTCTTTATGAACAGAGCGAGGTACATGTTCTGGAAGTTTTGCTCAATTCTACCAGTATTACGGATTTTTTGACCCGCTGGGATTTATTAAGCCGTATCGCCGAGAAAGATATGGAGCTTATCAACAATGTCAAAGAGGAGATTGAATTTTTCCAGGAAAAGCAGCAACAAGTTCTGGTGAAAAAACAAACCCTGGTAAATCTGCAGGCAGATCAAAATGAAAAAAAACAAAAACTGGAAATCGCCAGTTCCCGTCAAAAAGAAATACTGCGAGACATTCAATCAGACAAAGCCGCCATTGAGCAGGCTTTGGACGAACTAGAAGCCGAGTCCAGAAAAATTGCCGCTGAACTGAGCAAACTAGCAGGGGGTAAGTACCTGGGCAGCGGGAAAATGACCTGGCCTACTCCCGGCTATAACAGGATTACTTCTCCTTTCGGCTGGCGCAAACACCCCATTTTACGAACCAACCGCTTACATACAGGAATTGACATCGGCGCCCCCCACGGTGCCACCATTGTTGCTGCCGAAAATGGTAAGGTTATTGAGGTAGGCTGGCGGGGCGGATATGGAAGAGTGGTCATGGTCAGTCACGGCGGAAATATTGTTACCCTCTATGCCCATACCTCTGCAGCCTTAGTTGAGCCTGGAGAAGAAGTCAAAAAGGGACAACCAATCGCCCGGGTAGGCAGCACCGGCTGGAGTACCGGCCCCCATCTGCATTTTGAAGTAAGGGTTAATGGTGAACCGCAAAATCCAATGTCGTATTTAAAATAAGGAATAGCAAAAAATGAGAATGCTCGGTATTCTCATTTTTTACTATTCCTTATCAATTTTTTCTATGATTAATTATTGATTAATTATTAGGCAAAAAGCAAAAGACTCACAGCCATAACAGCCATTCCGGCGACCAGCCCGTAAATCGATAAGTGGTGCTCACCATATTCCCGGGAAGCTGGCAAGAGCTCATCGAAAGAGATAAAAATCATAATACCGGCCACAGCCGCAAACAATAAGCCAAAAATCAGCTCACTCATGACATATTTAAGAGCAATGATGCCGAGCAAAGCTCCTAGGGGCTCTGATAGGCCGGAAAGAAAAGAATATAGAAAAGCTTTTTTTCTGCTGCCTGTAGCGTAATAAACAGGTATGGAAACAGCCACACCTTCCGGTATATTGTGAATAGCCACGGCAATGGCCACGCCCAGGCCCAAGGCAGGGTCATTTAAAGCTGCCGTAAATGTGGCCAGCCCTTCAGGAAAATTATGAATAGCAATGGCCAAAGCAGAAAAAAGCCCCATCCGCAGCAACCTTTCCTTATCCGGTATTTTTTTGTCTTCTTCCATTTCCTCCACTTTTCTTATTTCATGGGGATTTCCAAATTCCGGCACCAGGCTGTCAATGATGGCAATCAACAACATCCCTGCAAAAAAAGCTAAGACAGTAAACCAGGGTCCCATTTTAGCGCCTAGTTGGCCGGTAAGGATTTCCCTGGATTTAGTCAATATCTCAACAAATGAAACATAAACCATAACCCCGCCAGAAAAGCCCAGAGATACCGAAAGAAAAGCAGTGTTGGTTTTTTTAGCCAGTAAGGCTATTAAACTTCCGATCCCCGTGGATAAACCGGCAAATAAAGTAAGACCGAAAGCTAAGAGAACAACGTCATCGTACACACGCATATCTCCTTTTTAAAATTACATTAGACTATTTATTAGACAATCCACCTTTTTTCTCCTTTTCAAATTTACTTAAAATTTTGCCTTATCAACGGTAAAGAGGAAATTTTGACAACCCCGCATACTCAAAATATAATTTAGCTAATTGATAATGTTTCTCATTTAATTCATTCAGGAATAGATATTTTAACTAAATTTTAGAAGCTAAAGACCCATATACGAAAGGACAAATGGCAGAGCCATTACTCCACAATGTTCCGTATTTAACAAAGCATAAAAACGAAAGGAAAGAACTTTTATGGAAGTGTTCGCCCATCATATTTACGAATTTAAAAAGGGCTTACGAAATCTGATCCTGCATACCACCCATAAAGCTATGAAGGAAAAAATAATTATCCGCTTAGAAAAAGAAAAAATCCCCTATCTTATTTATCCGGTAGGGGAAAACAATATCAACATACTTTTTGGTGAGGCCAAATGCATAGATGTAATTAAATCCTTCAAGAAACAAAGTTTAAATGACTATACTGATGAAGAAGACTATATTTTAGGCATTATGCTGGGATATGATTGTATAAAGCAATGTGAAAGATATCTGAAAAGAAAACTCAAAGAAAAATCATTTGCCGAAAAATTACTTACCGGCTAGCCCTTTCTTTATACCAAAATAATAACCCAGAAAAGCACCACCTATTGCAGCCTGCAGGGCAAAGAGCAGGCTCTCCGTTTCCCCTCCGGGCGGTTCCCACAAGGAAGAAAACCAGGGTTGATAATCAGGTTTTATTTCCAGGATAGCCTCTTCTGCTGCACCATCGGCCCCTCCGAATTCTGAGTCAGCTACCACAAAAAAGGGAAATACGGAAATAGCAACAGCCAGTATAAAGAGCAAAATATTTTTACGCCCTAAGGTCATTTCTCATCTCTCCCCTCAGCAGAGCCAGTTCTCTGAGCTCGCTTTGACTGTAGACCGTCAGATAATTATACACCATTACCGTAAGCAAACCTTCCACGATAGCCAGGGGAACCTGGGTAAGGGCAAAAATACTGCCAAATTTCACGAAAGAAGCCGCTATACCTCCTGAAGGATCAGGAAAAGCCAGGGCTAACTGTAAAGAAGTAATAACATAGGTTGCCAAATCACCAAAAGCAGCCGCCAGGAAAACAGAAATGCCCTGAGATATCCCTGCTTTTTTTGTTGCCTTGTAAATACCGTAGGCAACAAGGGGTCCCACGATAGCCATAGAAAAAGTATTTGCTCCCAGGGTACTGATACCTCCGTGGGCAAGGAGCAAAGCCTGGAAAATAAGGACAATACAACCAATAACACTCATGGCCGTAGGACCAAACAATACTGTACCCAGTCCAACCCCGGTAGGATGGGAGCTACTCCCTGTAACGGAAGGGAGTTTTAGGGCAGAAAGAACAAAAGTAAAAGCGGCGGCCACACCCAAAAGCATTTTTAAATGGGGGTTATCCCTGGTAACTTTTCCAATGGAACGAAGCCCCCAATATAAGAAAGGTAGACTGAGTAGACTCCAGAAAATTGCCCAGTTTAAAGGCAGGAAGCCCTCCATGATATGCATGGCATAAGCCTTGCTTGGCATAAGAAAGAAGGAAACAAACAGAAAAACTACAAATGATTTTTTCATTACTATACCTCCCTTAACTTAATCCCCCAAAATAAGGTTCATTTGTTAAATTCATCACCCCCAAAAAAATAGAAAAGTCCCTTAGCTGCCGCTAAAGGGACTGTAACCCGCCTTAAAGACTATAGTCCGCTTAAGCCTGTTCTGTTCCCCAGATACAGGCTTCCTGTTAGGCAGGTCTTCTGGCTCTCGGTTCATCCTCCTCCCCGTCTTCCCATCCGGCATTGAATTGGGAACATAAATCCCAATCTTAGGGCCGGACAGTGACTTAATGGGGATTTGTCGCCGATTACAGCGGCGGGTCCGCACCGGACTTTAACCGGTTTCCCTATTCTCCCTTTAAGGGCACCTAACAGCTTAATCTTATTAATTTTTATTAGTTTCATCTTACATAATTATGTGCCTTGACGCAAGCTTTTCTTTTACACATAAATTAAAAAAAGAAAAATCAGAACAGTATTTTTTCCAGTTATTAACTCTTCTCTCTTGCTTTTGACTTACTACTGGGATTATAATAAATGCAAATGCTAATAATTTGCATTTGGAGGTCGGTTATGAGAAATCGTTTTATTTTATTATCTTTTTTCCTATTCCTTTTTGCTGTCAGTTCCACGGCCTGCGGCCAAAAAACCGCTACCACCGCAAACAAAGAATCCCAACCTCCCGCCAGGCTAACAGTTTATACAAGCATTTATCCCATGTATGATTTCACCCAAAAAATCGGTGGCAACAGGGTAAACGTCATTAATATAGTGCCTACTGGGGCAGACCCCCACTCCTTTGAACCCTCAACAAAATTACTGGCGGAACTGACCAAAGCCCGGCTCTTTATCTATAACGGTGCCGGCATGGAGCACTATCTAGAAAAACTGCAAGAAGCCGTAAAAGGAAGTCCCCTGGTCCTGGTAGAAACCAGTGCCGGTCTTGACTTAATAAAAGGCGAACATGAAGACAAGCACGATCATCATAAGGAGTTTGAAAAACATGATCACAGCGGCCTGGATCCTCATACCTGGCTAAGTCCCAGGAATGCCATCCAACAGGGAGAGAAAATTTTTCAGGCCCTAATCCAGGCAGACGCCGTTAACAAGGATTACTACGAAAAAAATTATCAGGCCTTTAAAGAAGAGTTAGCCAAACTAGACCTTGCGTATAAAGAAACCCTGGCTAAATGCAAGAAAAAAGAGATTGTTGTTTCCCATGACGCTTTTGGTTATCTGGCCCGTGACTATGGCTTAAAACAGCTTCCTGTAAGAGGACTTAGTCCCCATGCCGAACCCACACCGGGTAAAATAAAAGAAATTATTAACATCGTAAAAAAGAACAAAATCAATTATATCTTTTTTGAAACCTTGGTCAGCCCCAAAGTCTCCGAAACCATTGCCCGGGAAACAAATACGCAGATATTGATCTTAAATCCTGTGGGCGGACTCACTGAACAAGAACTGCAGGCAGGCAAAGATTACTTCAGCATTATGCTGGATAATCTGGAGACTCTCAAAATCGCCCTGGAGTATCAGCCATGAAACCTATCATTACCTTAAAGCACCTTTCCTTTGCTTATCCAGGCGGCTCTTATGTGCTGGAAGATATTAATCTCACTGTCTTTGAAGGGGAGCTTCTGGTCATTTTAGGTCCTAACGGGGCTGCCAAAACCACACTTCTCAAGCTCATGCTGGGCCTTTTAAAGCCCCAGAAAGGTTTCGTGGAACTGGATATTCCTACTAAGCCTGTTATGAGTTATATTCCGCAGAAATCAGCGACTTTCAACCCCGGTTTTCCTGCAACAGTAGAAGAAGTAGTAAAACTGCAGATTGCCGTTAAAGGGAAACCAGCCAGAGAATTAGTTCATTGGGCTTTAGAAAAAGCAGATCTCCTGGATAAACGGAATGTCCTGATTGGTTCCCTTTCCGGCGGCCAATTTCAACGGATGCTTATTGCCCGTTCCCTGATCAATAATCCCCATATTCTTTTCCTGGACGAACCAACTGCTGGATTGGACGTAGAAGCCCAGGAGGATTTTTTGTCTTTATTGGTAAAGCTTAATAAAGAGGGACTGACTATAGTAATGGTCACCCATGATGCATACCCGGTTTTTGAATATGCCTCTCGTTTCGTCTATGTCTCTAAAGGAAAAATAAAAGTAACTACTAAGGCAGATTGGAAAGTGGTGTAACTGTGCTGGAAATCTTAGGTTATACTTTTATGCAAAAAGCTCTCATAGTAGGTTTCATGGTCGGAATTCTGTGTCCTACCATGGGAATTTTCCTGGTGCTCCGCCGTCTTTCCATGATAGGAGAAACTTTGTCCCATGTTTCTTTGTCCGGAGTACTATTGGGTATACTTTGGGGGATCAGCCCCATTCCTTTTGCTTTGGTAATGTCAGTAGTGTTGTCTATCTGCCTGGAGAAATTGAGACACTATTTCAAGTACTACGGTGAAGTTTCCTTAGCCATTATTACGGCCGGAGGCTTAGGCCTGGCAGTAATCCTTACTGGTTTAACCCATGCCTCTGATGCAAACTTAGCCAGCCTCCTTTTCGGCAGCATTGTCACTGTCAATAACGAAGAGGTCATCTTAATAGCTTTGCTGACCTTTATTACTTTGCTTTTCGTAACGATTAATTACCGGGAGCTGGTCTATCTCTCCTTTGATGAAGAAGGAGCCCATCTCAGCGGGATTCCTGTTAACCTTTACAATTATCTTATCATTGTCCTGACGGCAGCAATTATTGCCCTGGGTTTAAGAATTGTAGGGGCTTTGCTGATATCTTCCCTTATGGTGGTTCCCGTAGCTACCAGTATGCTTCTGGGCAGAGGTTTCAAGTCTACCTTGTTATGGGCTAATTTCTTCGGTGTCTCTGCCGTTCTGATGGGTTTAGTTTTATCTTTTTACCTGGATTTAGCCCCCGGAGGTACAATTGTGATTACTTCCGTACTTACGCTTATCCTTGTACTACTGGGCAAGAAACTTACGGATTCTAGGATTTTAATTTAAACGCTTATTTGATAGAATAAAAACAACACGTCAGAGTCAGGAGTAAAAAAATGCCTGCCAACATAGAATTTCTTTACGATATAATCAAAGATAAAGGCTTTAAACTTACCCCGGCCCGTAAAATCATTATTTCTGTCTTTTGCCGTTCAGCAGATAAATTCCTTAATGCCGCCGAAATCTATGATCAGGTGAGAAGCCAAAATCCCAAAATTAATTTCTCTACAGTATATAGAAATCTGGAAATCTTAGTGGAAAGCGGGCTCATCGAAAAGCTCAATTTTGCCGACGGGGCAAAGTTTAAACTGCGGGGACCGGATACCCATCTTCATCATATGATCTGTAAGTCATGCCACAAAACAGAGCAGCTGCCTTACTGTCCCCTGGGGGATTTAGAAAAAACACTGCAGGAATCTACAGATTTTTTGCCTACGGAACACCGCATTGAAATCTATGGTTACTGCAAGGAATGCAGAAAAAAATCCTAAATTAAGCAGGATAATAGATAAATATAGCGAATATACTTTTAAAGAAACCCTAAGCCACGAAGGCTCAATGAATACCTGATAAAAAACTACTACTTTATTAATGAGGAATGCCCATGAAGGTTTTAGGCGTGAAGCCTAAGCTTTGTGGGTATTTTTTATTTATGGAAAGAGGTTGATAATCTATGAACAATCATGCCAAACAAACTGTTACCGCGGGACTTTTGATCGCCCTTGGTCTCGTCCTGCCCATGGCCTTCCATACTTTCGGCATGGGAGGACCAGTCTTCCTGCCCATGCACATACCTATCCTCTTAGGGGGCTTTGTTCTGTCTCCTTTTTATGCCCTATTAGTAGGGGTGATAACTCCTATGGCCAGCAGTCTCTTAACTTCCATGCCTCCCCTTTTCCCAGGAGCTGTGCAGATGATGTTTGAATTAGGCGCTTATGGCTTTATTATTTCCTTTCTGTATAACAGAAAAAGACTATCCCTTTTCACCACCCTCATAACAGGTATGCTGGCAGGCAGATTTGTGGCAGGACTTGTAAATTATGTTCTTTTAACACAATTTTTGGCTAAGGCATTTAAACTGAAAGTTTTCCTCACAGCCACCTTTGTCACCGCCGTACCAGGCATCATCATTCAGCTGGTCATCATTCCCGTAATGGTAAGAATGCTAGAAAACGCCAATTTCATCATGGACAAGGAGAACTTTGATGACAGTAGAACTCAATCGTAATTTTTTCAACAGCAAAGCGGAAGAATGGGATAATCTTGTAAGGCACAGTCCTGAAAAAATCCACTATCTCTTAAGTAAACTCAGCTTAAAACCCGGTGCTTCTGTCCTGGATGTAGGGACAGGGACCGGAGTCTTGCTGTCATATCTCCTGCAGTTGGTTGGCGAAGAAGGACACATCACGGCTATTGATGTGGCCGAAAAAATGATAGAAAAGGCGAAGGAGAAATTCCCCTACCCCTGCATTCACTTTGTAACAGGCGACATCACCGTCACCCCTTTTCCCCCCCAGAGTTTTGACGCCGTTGTATGCTATTCCGTTTTCCCTCATTTTGTTGATCCTGCCCAAACCCTGCAGACCATCAAAGAATACTTAAAAGAAGGCGGTCTCCTTTTCATCTGCCACTCGGAAAGCCGGGAGACCATCAATAAGAGGCACAAGGAACTGGGCCGGAGCTTGATTTCCCATGGCTTACCTCCTGTGGAAGACCTGGAGGCTCTTCTTACAAAAGTAGGCTTCACAGTAATAGATAAAGAGGATAATGAAGACCTGTATTATGTATTAGGGCAGAACAAAGGCGCTAACGCGCGCTTTGTCCTTCAACGGGACAGTAGCGTTCCCTAAAAGGCTCCGCCGTTACCCTCCTCATTGAACATCAGGGAATACCTTCCCCCCCTAATTCCTAAGGAATTATGTTAATGCCCGAATTATCTGTCGGCAACACCTGGGATTTTGACCAAATTATAT
>CAZWTM010000010.1:13960-54302 GCA_964637385.1 uncultured Peptococcaceae bacterium | reverse complement strand
TTACTTAAAAAATAAGGACATGGTAAGGTAACTTTATACAGTTTTCGGAATAAAGAAACCGGGATGTGGGGACTCGGCAGGGAATAATTTTCGCACAAAATAAATATAAAAGCAGGTTTATTTAAAAACCAGCCGGTTTTATGAAGAAAACTGGCTGGTTTTTGCTTGTTTCTACTTGCTTTAGGTGGTTTTTGTTTAATATAGCCTCCTTTTTGCATGTATAAAGTGGTTTTATTGGGAACATATGTTCGTGCTATGATGACAGTGTAACAGAAAGGAGGTGAACACGATGCCGGTTCTCTCAACTTTAAAGGATTCCGCTCTCAAACTTATTGTACAGACAGGTGTAGACGCCAAGGGCAATCCTGTATTCAAGACTCGTAGCTACGGGAACATTAAACCCTCTGCCAGCGACCAGGATATTTATGCCCTGGCTCAGCAGCTCGCCAGTCTGCAGGTTCATACTTTGGAACAAGTAAGCCGTGTGAACAGTTTTGAACTGGCGGAAATCTAAAGGTTTTAGTGCAGTTTAGATAAGGAGGTGAAATAAGTGCAGACGAAACGTTTGGAAATGATTTTCCAAAACAGTGGGGGGAATAGGGTCACTGTATCGGTGCTGGATCCCAGAGATGACCTGACTGCCCAGTCTGTAGAGGCCGCCATGCAGCAGATTCTGGCCCTCAACGCCATTACCACAGAAGGAGGAGACCTGGCCGCCATTTTAGGTGCCCGCATTATCACCCGTGACGTCAACGATATCCTGGTAGTATAGTATCTAGCGTTCCCCGTTTCCCGACTCCCGCTTCCCGACGAAAAGAAAATATTCTTTTTTCGGGTGGCGGGCAGCGGGAAGCGTTGTACTACTTACAAAAATAAACGAGGGGATGATTTCTTGGCTAAATTAGAGTTTCAATTATTCTGTACACCTAAAAGGAAAAGATGTGTTTGCTGTGACCTGGTAGGTCCGGTGGAAGCCAGGCTGATTCTCTGGGATAAAGACAGAATACTGGGGGATCTGGAATTATGTAATGGGTGTGCAGAAGGGTGGAAAACAGCCCTGCGGCTTTTAACAGTTCACGAGGAGTGGAATTTTAAGAAAGGAGGTTAAAAACTTGGAAGAAGTGCTGAGCCATTTGGGGAATTATGGATTTCCCATGGTCGTAAGTATTTATCTATTAGTGCGTGTGGAAGGCAAACTGGAAAGCCTGACTTATTCCATCCAGGAACTCAGTAAAGTAATTCAGTGCTGGAAGGAGGGCAGGTGTTAGATATATCGAAAGATGAAAATTCCCCAATTTATACTATTCGGAAAGCGGATGTCGGTAGTTGAAGCGGCGTAGCCGCTTTTTATTATCTACTTGACTATCGAACATGTGTTCGATTAAAATGAGTATAAAGGTGGGGTGATTGTCATGTTTAAGCAAGATTTAGCGGAGATATGGCCGGAAATTCTCTGCCTGATCCCTTTTTATGATGAGTACGGAGGCAACAGTACACGAATCCTTTTGGAGAAAGGGAAAGAGTTGGTGATAGAACGACGCACAAAAACTGTGGTAAAAGATATAGCCAGGATTTTTGCTGTTGACCTGGCAGCGATGAAAGAACGCTGTGGTCCTTATGTGGGGCGTAAGACATCTACGCCCTTACCTCTAAGGCCTGACTTCATCCTCCTCCCGGTAAAAATGAGAGTTCCCTCCGCTAAGGACCAAGGAGCCTGGGGCTATCTGGTCCTGCAGAAAATAGAGGCCTGTGAGAAATGGGCAGAGGGACAGAGTCAGGTTATTTTTTGTGATGGGACCAAAATTAGGTGCTTACAAAAAGTGAGCAGCATCAGATTAATTATGGCCCAGGCCCAGATGCTTAAGAGCCAGCTAAATCATATTTTTTACTATCCGGGCAGGGAGGATGAGATGCTTTTACGGGAATCTTATTCCTACCAGGCATTAAAAACATTGCTTAGAGAAATTATGATCAGGTAACCCAGCATTTACCATAAAAGAATATGACGAAGGGTGTCGAAGAAGCAGTAGCTATAGACTTTAAGGAGGAGACAGCATGCTGCCCATTAAAGAGGTGCTTTTGACCATATCTTTATCATTAGTACTGGCCGGCTGCAGTTTTACCCAGGCAGGTGAGAATAACCATCCGAATGGTTCTGTCTCCGAACTCAATCCGTTAATTTCTACCCCGGTAACACCTAAGCCTACCGCGGATTTAAGAGAAATCAGGGCCAATGAAGCGGGAAAAGTAATGATCCAGATGTATCATGTGATCGGAGCACCCCAGGAAGCAGTCTGGATGCAAACCAAAGAAAATTTCCGGCGTGATTTACAAACTCTTTACGAGCAGGGGTATACCCTGATAAGACTGAGGGATTTCGTGGAAAACAGGATAGATGTTCCTGCGGGAAGAACCCCGCTGGTGATGACCTTTGATGACGGTACGGGGGGACAGTTCAGGTATCTTATCAATAAGGACGGTAAAATAGAAATTGACCCCGATTGTGCGGTGGGCATTCTCCTGGATTTTGCCAAAAAACACACGGAATTTGGCCATACAGCCACCTTTTATGTGAATGACCGCCTTTTTGAACAGAAGGAGTATTGGGAGCAAAATTAAAGCACCTGGTGGAATTGGGCTTTGATATTGGTAATCATACCATAACTCAACCCGGTTCCTTTTTACGGTTTGGTTTGAAACAGGTTTACGCTTATCATGGGGCTAAATTCATCATCAAGTATACGGAGTTATACCGCTATCACCACTGGGGTTTAGAAAGAGTTGAGCCGAAAAAATAAGCATAACAGCCAGGCTGAAAACAAGCCTGGCTGTTATGCTTGTTTAACCCATAAAGCACAGATTTAAGTTGCATGGTACTAATAGTTTAGGGCATAATGAAATGAGAAAAAGGAAACAAAAGGGTAAATGTGGAAATATGTAATACCGACAATGCTTCTGGCGAGGTGAGAGAAAATGTGGTATGGTAGAAAAATAATCTTACGCCAATTGGAGGAAACTGATGCAACAACTTTACAAAAATGGTATGTGGATAGAGAGTTCCGGCTGGTTTATGATGATTATGCCAGTGTAGCATTAGATTCCATTCAGAAGGAAATTCTCACGGCCCAGGGAGATATCAGGGATCCCAAGACAGAGCGGGCTATCTATATGGTGCTCAGAAAACAAGACCAGCGTCCTATAGGGCTGGCCGGTTTACGGCATATTGACCGGAAGAACGGTAATGCTGAATTGGTGCTGGGAATTGGCGAAAAGGATATGCGCTTGGCGGGGTATGGGGTAGATATCCTGATTGTTCTCTTAGATCTGGTCTTCTATGAATTGGGTTTTGAGAAGGCGTATCTTCGCATCTATGAGAATAATTCCCTAGGCTTGAAGAGTGCTATTAGTTTTGGCTTTATCACCGAGGGTAAAATGAGAAAGCAGGCCTTTGTAGAAGGGAAGTATGTAGACCTTTGGATTTTAGGTTTACTGCGGGAAGAATACGAAAGTTTGCCTATAGTTCCCAAATGGAAGAAAAAATAATTGATAAATCCAGAAGTGTCTTTGGTGGCTTAGGATATCTGACACCTGGAAAGGTGTTTTTCTTTTGTATATAGGAATATAGGACATGCCTGCTTATCGATAAGTATTATCAAGAAACTTGGAGTGGTAGGAATGGAGTTACCCAAAGTTGTCGTTGAGTACCGGGATAAAAAAAATTCTTCGGGAAAAGTGGTAGACGGAGTCATTCATTTGATGATTTCCAGCCGTTTAACCCCAGAAGAGAGGGAAGCCCACATTCGTAAATTAACGGCCCGCCTCACGGAGAAGATTCATTGGGCCAAAGGTTACCAGTTTAAGCAAGGGGAGGGACCCGTTAAAACGGACCAGGAACTCTTCCGTTTGGCCGATACGATTAATAAGGCTTACTATAATTTTGAATTTACCAATATTTCTTTTCACCGGCAGAGATCTACCTGGGGAACATGTAGTTTAAAATCCCGTCAGATTTATATTTCCCATCGTTTGATCGGTGCCCCTCTGGAGCTTTTATGGTACGTGGTGACCCATGAATTATGTCATCTTGCAGAAGCCTCTCATAATAAGCGGTTTTGGAACCTCGTCAGCAAGGCCTGTCCCAACTACGAACAATGCAGGAAAGCTTTGGCGGCTTATGGTTTGCGTTAATAATTAATATTAGGAAAGGGGTGCTCGTTGTGGATTGGGGTAATCTTATTCTGTTATTTTTTGTGATTTCTTCATTGATTCCCATGATTAAACAAAGGGCTATTGAGACAGAACGCATCCGCCTCATCAGGAGCATTGAAAAAAAGAGAGGATCCCGGGTCATTACCATGATTCACCGTCAGGAATCTATGAGCCTTTTGGGAATTCCTATCAGCCGTTACATCAACATCGAAGATTCAGAGCATGTGCTGAGGGCTATCCGTTTGACCCCCCTGAACTGCCCATTGATATTATTTTACATACGCCGGGAGGGCTGGTTCTGGCTTCCGAACAAATTGCCTATGCCCTGCAGCGTCATCCCGCCAAAGTAACGGTAATGGTACCCCATTATGCTATGTCAGGGGGTACTATGTTGGCTTTAGCCGCTGATGAAATTCTTATGGATGAGAATGCTGTCCTGGGACCGGTAGATCCCCAGCTGGGTCAATATCCCGCTGCTTCCATCATTAAAGTGACCAAGGAAAAAGACATTAATGAAATCGATGACCACACCCTTATCTTAGCCGATATGGCCCAGAAAGCCATAAACCAGGTGGAGAATACCATCTATAATTTACTGGTTGATGAGATTCCCGAGGAAAAATCCCGCCAGTTGGCTCGTACTTTTAGCGAAGGGCGCTGGACCCATGACTATCCTATCAAGGTAGATGAACTAAAAGAAATGGGTATTCCGGTAAAGGTGGGTCTGCCCAAGGAAGTCTACGAACTAATGGAACTGTATCCCCAGCCTGCCAGCCGCCGTCCTTCTGTCCAATATATTCCTATTCCCTATGTCATACCAGGTAAAGAAAAACCAAGAAGCTAATTTCCTGGGAAATAATGTAAAATATTTTCCGATAAGAACCTAATCAAGGGCGAGGCTTCTCCCTGGATAATATTTTAAGAATATTATGAGGGGGAAGCCTGTGTATTGAGAAAAAGCCTGCGGGTACTAACCTTGTTTTTTAAGAAAAAGACTTGTCAAATAGTTAAAGAGACCATAAAATTTAGTGAGGATGGAATGAAGGGAGTTGGCGTCTTGCTAGTAGATTACCATGTTCATGCTTTGGGACATTTAACATCACGTCACACTTTAGAAAATCTGGAAGCCTATTTGCGGCAGGCTAAGGCCCGGGGAGTCCGGGAGGTGGGCTTTGCCGAGCATGACCGCTATCTTTCCGATGGCTATTATGATTTTCCTAATTTGGAAAAAGCCCGTGCTTTGGTAGAAGGAGTTAGCGTGAAAATAGGCCTGGAATGTGATTATTTTCCCAACAAGCTTACAGAGATACAGGAAAAGATCTCTTCTTATCCCTTTGATTTTGTTATTGGTTCCATACATTATATTGATGACTGGATGTTTGACCATCCGAATTTTATCGAAGAATTTAAGAAATGGGATATGGATGAATTGTATAAGGCCTATTACCGTCTTTTGGCAGAATCGGCCCGGTCAGGTTATTTTGATATTATCGGCCATCCTGATTTAATTAAAATATACGGTCATCGACCCAAAACAAACATTGTTTATCTGGCGGAACCAGCCCTGAAAGCCATTAAGGAAGCCGATGTGGTAGTGGAAATTAATACAAATGGCTGGTACAAACCAGTAGGAGAAGTTTATCCCAGCAGGGAACTTCTGGAAGCCTTTTGTGCCTATGGGATCCCCATAACCCTCAGCTCTGATGCGCACCAGGCAGATCAGGTTGGCAGGGATCTGGACAAAGCCCAAAAATTAGCTTATGAGGTGGGCTACCGGGAACTGGCCACCTTTAAAGGCAGAAAGAGGTTGATGGTCGAAATCAGATGATGGTTTTTTCGTTAAATGCAGTTCATCAATGATGAGTACCGAAATAAAAATGAAGAGGGTGTAAAGATGCTATTAGAAATTGCAATTTTATTAGTTAGTCTTGGTATCATTCTAGTCGGAGCGGAAGTCTTTACGAACGGTGTGGAATGGTTGGGAAAAAAGCTTTGTCTTAACGAAGGGGCGGTAGGAAGCATCCTGGCCGCTGTGGGTACTGCTCTTCCAGAAACTATGATTCCCATTATTGCTATTCTCTTCGGCGGTGGTCATGCGGAAGCCAGTCATATAGGTATCGGCGCAATTTTAGGTGCTCCTTTTATGCTGGGTACCCTGGCCTTTTTCATTACCGGTATTGCTGTTATGGCCAACAAGCGCAAAAGACCTGATTATCCCTTTATGCACATTGATACAGAGATTATGTCCCGGGATATAGGCTTTTTCCTGGTAGTGTATTCGGTGGCTATCGCTGCTGCCTTCCTTAACGGGCATTTCTGGAAACAGATCGTAGCCGTATTTCTTGTAGCGGCCTATGCCATCTATGTTTATAAAACATTGGTGCAAGAATGTGATACGAACGAGGGCGAGGAATTATCACCCCTCATCTTTGCCAAGAAGAATCCCGATCCTTCCACTGGTATTGTGGTACTTCAGGTTCTGTCGGCTTTGGGATTAATCGTGATGGGTGCTAAGTTCTTTGTCGGTTCTGTAGAGTTTTTGGCGGAGGCTTTCCATATTCCTGCCTTTATTTTGGCACTTATCATTGCTCCCGTAGCCACAGAATTACCGGAAAAATTCAACAGCATTATCTGGATCTCCCAGGGGAAAGATACGTTAGCCCTGGGGAATATTACAGGGGCTATGGTTTTCCAGAGCTCTGTTATCCCGGCCATCGGTATCACACTCACTCCCTGGGAGCTTACAACTGGTGCATTTATCAGTGCGGCATTAGCCTTAAGTTCCGCATTTCTTGTGTATCTACAAATTCGTGCTAAGAAGCATCTCACTCCGGGAACTTTAATGGTGGGTGGAATTTTCTATTTAGTATTTGTAACTTTTGTCATCACGGGTGTTATTCGTTAAAAATCTAATCGTGAAGTATCAAACTATAATAAATACGAAAAATCCAGGCATTGTCCTGGATTTTTTTTGTGTTCCAAAACAAATACTAAACTGAAAGTCTATGGAAGTGGGGTGATTGGGTTGTTGATCGATCCCTACAAAATGGGCATGTTCAAAGCCAATCCTTATGCCAAGAAGACGGAAATCAAAGGCAGACTGGTGGTAGTACTGGAGGGTAAGCTGGAAGGGAGAAATCTCCAGTTAATCACACCGATTTCCCGGGCCCTTTTGAAAGGAGACATTCACGAATTGATTTTGACCGATGAGGAAGGAGCCAAACCTGGCGCCAAGGTTAATGCTATAGCTTACTTAGGATTTTTTGAAGTGATAGAGGGCGGGGTAATGGTCAGTGGTGACGAACTGTTTTTAAAGGATCAACTTATTGGTACTGTAGCTGGTTTTGACGAAACTCATATGCCCAACCACCTCAATATCGTGATTAAAGTACCGGAAAGGAAAAGCGGGGTGGAATTTGGAGCGGAACTGGATATGGAATTAATTTGTCGGCAGAAGAATAATCAGGGATAACCAAGGAAAACTATCTTTAGTTAGCAGTTCACAGCAGTTAAGTTATTAGTTATTAGTTATTAGTTCCTAGTTACTAGTGGTTTTCCAGTGGGACTTCAGAAGTACAGGTAGCTAGTGCAGCTAACAACTGCCAACTATCAACTACTATAAAGGGGGATTGATTGATGTCGTATGAAGCTAAGTTAAAGGAGTTAGGGCTAGAAATACCCGAAGCGCCTAAACCGGTTGCTGCATATGTCCCGGCTGTAAAGATTGATAAATACGTGTACACTTCCGGGCAAATACCTTTTGTAAACGGGGAGTTAAAATACAAAGGGAAAGTAGGTGGTGGTGTTAACGAGGCAGATGCTTATGAAGCGGCTAAAATTTGTGCACTGAACTGCTTGAGTGTGATTAAAGCACAAATTGGTACTCTGGATAACATTGAGCGGGTGGTTAAAGTCGTAGGATTTGTGAACAGTGCTCCCGGGTTTAACATGCAGCCCAAAGTGATTAACGGAGCATCGGAGCTTGTCGGCCAGATCTTTGGTGAGGCTGGCCAGCATGCCAGGTCAGCCGTAGGTGTCAATGAACTGCCCCTGGATGCCACAGTAGAAGTTGAAATGATTGTGAAAGTAAAATCTTAAAAATACAAGGAGGTTCACTTATGGCAAAATTCAAGTATAAATTTCAAATGTACAAACACCTCCAGGCCAATATTCCCAATATCTATGCGGAAGCCAAAAAAGTCGCCGATGAAATAGGGATTCCTGCAGAGATTAGAGGAAAATTTGGTCTAACGGGTGCAATCTCCGGATGTCCTGCCCCGCTGAGAGACGATATTATGGAAGCCGGCGAACGTGGCAGTAAAGAGGTTATTCCTTTAGCCAAACTGGTTGACGAGATCCGGGAAATTGTTAAGGACGTATACGGTGACGAATGGGATGTGGCGCCCACCAGTACGTGCGAAGCTGCTCTCTGGGTCACCTATGACTGTCTCTTTACTCCTCCCATGCTGGGGAGAGGTGACAATTACCGGGCCCGCTATATTGCTCCTTACGAAAAACACCTCCATCACCAGGGGGCTTATGGCAGGCCTTTCCCGGGACGATTTAAAGATATTTTCGCCGACCGTGGATCAACTGCAGGTGAACTTGGTTTCTATGGTAAGCGGCAGAACAACCTGGATACAGTAATTGTACCCCTGGCTGGAGCCAAATATGAATGTCATGGTATTAAATACCATCCTGTTCCGCTCCTGACAGGTGTTGACCCTGATGAATCTATCGAAATTTTGGCCCAGTATGCGGAAATCCACGCGCCTTACTTAACCGGCTTTACTTCCCTGGGTTATATGAGTCCCGGGTACGGTTACGGAGTAAAAGATGAGAGCGGCCAGCCTTTATTAAGCAGGTATATTGCTGAACTGGCTCACTCTTATGATGTCCCTTATGTGGTTGATAATGCCTGGGGATTACCCTTTGTTGGGTATGATCCCACCAAGACCGGTGCCGATGTGGTTGTTTATGCCATGGATAAGGCTACGGGCTCTCCGACCAGCGGTTTAATCATTGGTAAAGAAGAATATATGGTACCTATTCGTCGGGCTATGGGTATGCATGGGGACCGTTACGGTACTACTGCTTCCTATGGCAAAGCTGCTTATGTAACTTTTGACCCTGGTAAAGAAGCTCTACTTGGCCAGATCCAGGCTTTAAAGGTTTTACGTGATAAACCTGAAGTACTGACCAAGCCCGTGGATGACCTCTATCGTATCGTCAAAGAAGAATTCGAGAAGATTGATCTTAAGCTGCGTGACGGCATTATTATCACTAAAGTATATAACAGCACGGCTGTAGAAGTGAACTATGAAGGTACCTGGAAAAACGGTGAAATGGGTATTCCTATCTTCTCCATTGAAGATATGTATGCGGGCACAAATATCTTCCAGACTGGTATGGCTGCTATGGGGGTTATTCCCACTGTGGCCTACGATGGCAACATCTACATTTCTACGGGCCTGGGCACCACAGATAGCAAAGGAAACCTTATTGAAGAAGTTGCCCGTTATGGTGTACAGGCCCTGGTAAGACTCATTGAAATCACCTGTAAGTATGCGGGCGTGCTTTAAAGTTGGTAGTTGATAGTAAGTAATCTGTACGAATGTATGTCGACTTTTTACATTTGTTGCTTGTTGCTTGTTACTTGCTGCTAAGACTAACAACCAACAACTAACAGCTAATGAGGGAGGTATATATGGTTAAAGTTGTAGTAGTGGGCGGTGGCTGGGCGGGAACGGCAGCAGCGATCACCGCTCGCAAGGCAGGGGCCGATGTATTGGTCCTGGAACGTACAGATATGTTCCTTGGTACTGGACTGGTGGGAGGCATTATGCGCAACAATGGCCGTTTTGTCGCCACCGAGGAGTCTATTGCCATGGGTGCAAAGGAATTATTTGACGCCGTAGACGAAACGGCCAGGCATAAAAACATTGAATTTCCTGGACACAAGCATGCGACCCTTTATGATGTAGCCAGGATTGAGCCTGCTGTAAGGCGTAAACTGGATCAGGCGGGGATCAAATATAATCTCCAATGCCGCATTGCCGATGTAAAAATGGACGGGAAGAAGATTGTAGCCGTCATCGACCAGGATAAAAACGAATACAGCGGAGATGTCTTTATTGAAACCACAGGTACGGCAGGTCCCCAGGGTAACTGTTTAAAATACGGCAATGGCTGTGCCATGTGTATTTACCGCTGTCCTACCTTTGGGCCCCGCATTGCCCTGGCCACGAAATGCGGTGTGGAGGAGTTTGTGGGAAAAAAAGCCGATGGTTCCGTAGGTGCCATGAGCGGTTCCTGTAAACTACACAAAGATTCTTTATCAGAAGAAATCCAAAAGGAATTAAACACCAAAGGCGTGGCCGTAATCCCCATTCCCCAGGAACTGCAGAAAAAAGGCGCTTTGGAAACCAAAGCCTGCCAGCAGTATGCTTTAAAAGAATTTGCGGAAAATATTATTCTCCTGGATACAGGGCATGCTAAATTAATGACACCTTTCTATCCCCTGGATACCTTACGGCAGATTCCGGGTTTCGAGAATGCCAGGTATGAAGACCCCTATGCTGGTGGTATTGGTAACTCCATGCGTTATCTTGCCCTTTCGCCTCGGGATAATACCCTGAAAACGCAAGGACTGGATAACCTCTTCTGTGGCGGTGAAAAGGCAGGTCTCTTAGTAGGGCATACGGAAGCAATTGTCACCGGCAGTTTGGCTGGTCATAATGCCGTCCGTTATGCCGCAGGCAAAGAACTGCTGGAAATACCAACTTCTCTTGCCATTGGCGATGCCATTGCCCATGTGAATGAGCAGATGAAAACAGAAACAGGCATCACCAAGAAATATACTTTCTCCGGTTCTGTCTATTTTGAAAGAATGAAGGAATTGGGGCTTTATACAACAGATGTACAGGAAATCAAAAACCGGGTAGAAAAAGCAGGCATGACCGGTATTTACAATCAAAAAGTGGTTTAAGGGTGACTCTTTTCGTAAAGAGGCCGAAAAAGGGCAGCTTCGGCTGCCTTTTTTCAGTTACTAGTTACTAGTTATTAGTTATTAGTTATTAGACACTCATGCTGTTAACAGCGCCAGCAGAAGAATGAAACTATTTATTCAGGCTTGCCACCATGTATCCCGATCTTCGCATAGAACAAACTAAAGCTCCTTTCGGGGAAAAGCGGATCACCCTCAACAGTCCATCCATGGACTGGCTTCGGGTTGGGTCCAACTTCCTGTCGGATCCTCTGCTTTTTCAACCTCAGTTCGCTAAGTTTGTTTTGCTATGCTCCGATAGGAAACATTTGTGGCAAAACCTTCATCCTGATTGATAATTTCAGGGTAGTAGTAGTGAGTTCTTGAGTGTTTAGTGACCTGAGTCCAGTGTCCGGTTTCCAGTTAAAAGACTGGTCACCGGTCACAGGACACTAAAAGTATCTACTCGTCACTTGCTACTAATTATGGTCGGAAGTCGGATATCGGAAATCATAAGTCGAAAATCGCCATGAGAAAGGACGTGAAGCTATGGCGGCCGTTTTACAACAGGTCATGGACGCCCTGGATGTGGAAACTTTTTTGGTTTGCGCCAGTGAAGAAGAGGGCAGGAAGCTCATCATGGAGTTAATGAAAGAACTTGGCTTTAAAGATATTGATGTGGTTTTTGCTGAATTTATGGGGCCTGGCGTAAGAGTAAGGGCCAGGGCTTATTTACACAGGGCTGGTGACCGCTACGGCTGGCTCCTTGGTGAAGGAGGGGGAACAGGACATGAGTTTGGTAAATAAGAAAAAGGTACTTTTAGCACCATTGGACCCTGTTCACGATATCGGCCTGAAGATGATTCGCCGGGCCATTCAGGAGGCCGGTCATGCAGCAGTACTTCTGCCACCGGACTTGCCGGCAGAGGAAATTATCCGGGCTATTATTGAAGAAAAGGCTGACATAGTGCTTTTAAGCAGGACTCTGGGTTATGGTGTAGCCGAATTGCTGGCCAAATTTGTGGATTTACTGGATGCCGCGGGACTAAGGGAAAAAGTCAAAATAGGGATAGGCGGGATGGCCATTCGCCCGGAACTGGCTGCTGAGTTAGGTTTTGATGGAGGATTCGGGCCCGGAACGACTATTGAAGAAGCCCTGGCTTTTATTGAAGGGCGGGAATATAATCCTGAGGCCCATAAGGTGAGGAAAGTAAAAGTTGATCTTACGGTCGGGTATTCTTATAAATTTAAACATGCCGCCATAGCTGTGCTCCTGGATAAGATTACTTCTCAGATTATGGCCTGGTGTGAGAATAAAAGTTCACCGGGCGTTATCAGGGCCCAGCTCCGTGATGAGTTTTGGGACAAGGAGGAGTGGTTAAAAGGAGCCGGTAATAAGGCGTTTTATGCCCGATATCCTGAATACTGCGGTGATGTGGCCAAAGCCTATTACCAGGAGGGAAAAATTCATCCTAAAACGAGACTGTTAACCCCCGAGGAAAGAGATGCTTACAATAGGTATGTACAAAGGACGAAAGATCGGATGGCCCTTAATATAGTCCAGCATACCCGCAAGCTGCCCATTGTCTTTAATCAGTATGGTACGGGCTGTCCTATCCTGGATGGGGGCCATATTAAAGTAAGTGAAGCCTGGGGAGCCGACGGGGTAGTTCACTTTGATCCCTCCTGGGGAGCCAGGGCCGAGGGCTTTTTGGAGGGATTTGTTACCCATGCGGAAGACGGTACGGTCATCACACCGGAAAACCTCTATTGCTTGAGTCAGGCCAGGGAAAGCTCTACCCTATGGCAGGTTCGCGCTCACCGGGGGCTCAATACCCCTGAGACTGTCGTTTTAGCGGCAAAACTGGGGGCGGATTTGACCAAGATTAACATCGCCTACGGGAGCCTGGGAGCAGGTACGGACCCAGCCAGGATGACCATCGATGGTTTTCATGCCATCAAATATGCTGCAAAATACAACCTGCCTTTCGATATTGTCACCAATGAAGAACTGGCAGGGGTTCCTGCCTATAAAGCTTTTAGCGGTATGCTCATTGTGGCTGCTCTAGCCTTGAAATTAGGGGCACGTCCCATTCTCCAGCCCCTTTTCTGTTATTGTCCTGAATGTATGATCAGCGGTTCTATGGAAGACAACTATATCGATTTCAATTCCGCCAAAGTTATGGCGCTACGGCAAATCCTGGATTCTCCCCTTTGGCCTGGCGCACCTATAGGTTTCTTGACCCAGACGGAAGATCGGGTTCAGTCTTCCGTAAGTACCTCCCTTCACGCCATGCTGGCCTGCTCCCTTCAGGTAGATGCCATCTCCATTGCTTCGGCAGATGAAGCCTATGCCGGGGGTCCTATCAGCGTACCGGCCAAAATTGATACTTTACGGGGTGTGGAAGAAGCTTTCCGTTTTCTGGGACAGGACGACATCAGGCCTTCTGAAAGGGCTCACCAATGGGCCCAGGAGATGGTGGCGGGCATTGAAGGGGTTTTAACTAAGGTAGCTGAACGGGATGACTTTGTGCAAGTCCTCTATGAAGGCCTGTTGGGGAGTAAAGAAGAAGGTGCCTACCCGGGCCGTGCCGGAAAAGGAACAGTCATCATGAAGTAAGCATTGCTTTGGGTTCGTGTCCCGTTACCCGTTATCGAAAATTACAGGAAGATGAAAGATGGCATGATAAAGTTAAACGGGACAAGCAGGAAAATGCTTTCTTTTTGCGTAATTATTACAGCATGCCCATGAAGGGACAACGGATAGAAAGAAGGCTTATACTGATGACGAAAATTTTCGGGATTGCCGGCACGGCAAAAAACACGGGCAAAACGACTACCACCACGGCCATTATAGAGAAAGTTTACAGCCAAAAACTCAAGCTGGGCCTCACCAGTATTGGCTATGACGGTGAGGTTATGGATAATGTCACGGGTTTGCCAAAACCACGGATTAAGGCGGAAAAAGGTACGATTGTGGCCATTGCCCAGTCCTGCCTGGCCGCCGGTTCGGCAGATATTGAGGTATTGACAACCACTGATATTCGGACTCCTTTGGGCAAAATCGTGATCGGTGAAGTTAAGGAGCCTGGTCTTGTGGTCATTGCTGGGGCCAACAAGAGTTCGGAAGTGAGGATCGTCAATGAGCTCCTGAAAAAACAGGGTTGTGACCTGGTCTTAATAGACGGCGCCCTTAACCGCATTGCCCCCATGGTTGAAACACAGGGACTGATTGTGGCAACAGGTGCAGCCAGAACCACCAATCTTCCTAAATTAGCGGAAGAAACCTATGCATTGTCCGCTATACTGAATTTACCCCAATGGTTCCCGGGGGAAGAAGCTTCCCTGATAGTAAGCTCCCTATTAAATGAAGCGATGGTTAAAGAACTTTTACAGCGGGTAACCCCGGAAACCAGGGAAATTGTCGTGACAGGTATCATCGGAGAAAAGAGCTTTCAAGCTTTGTTAGAACTGGGGAAAAATATTTTGCCGGGTAAGGCCCTCATTCTCCCCGATCCCGTTAAGGTTCTGGTAGCTGGTGCACCTGATCTGATGCTAGAAGTTATGGAGACATTGAAAAACTCGGGCACGCCAGTGTACGTACAAAAACCTCTTGCTTTATTGGCCATAACCGTAAATCCATTCTATCCCCGTTATCGCTATACTTCCCATGATTATGAGCCGGCTTATGTAGATAAAAAAGAATTGCGGCAGGCAATCGCAGAAAAATGCCAAGTACCGGTGGTAGATGTGGTTGAAGAAGGCATAGACAGGGTATGGGCCGCTTTAGATTTGGATAAAAATAAAAGGGAAATGCAAGTGTAAGCTTGCGTTTCTCTTTTATTATGGGAGTAATGAGGACTTTAGAGGGGTCCCCATTTATCTTGTTTCATTGTGGATAAATTGATAAATTATAGATATCATCAAAATCCTCGTCTGGTTGAGGTCCGGTTTCGGGTTCTTCAATGGCCGGCGACTCGTGGTTCTCCAGATTCAGGGGAAACTGGGGGTCCTTCCACCAGGGAATAGGCTTAGTCACTGTTTATCACCTCCTGATTTTTATGATGTCCAGAGATGATAAAAAAACATTGAATATAATAGCACAATAAAAAATAAGTATAATGAAAATGTAGTGGTGATTTGATAAAATATTTAACAATACGAACGGAAGAAAGAAGGAAGGACATTGTCTCTCGGTACTTTATTTATTACTGCTTTCATCATGGGTTTTTCCGGTGCCATGATGCCGGGGCCCCTTTTAACAGTCAATATCAATGAATCTTACCGGCGAGGAATTAGTGCAGGGCCTCTCCTGATCACGGGACATGGACTCCTGGAACTGCTGCTGGTGATGGGGCTGACCCTTGGCCTGGGGGCAGTTCTGGTTCTTCCGCAGGTAAAAGGCACTATTGCCCTGGTGGGCGGAGCTGTTCTCTTATGGATGGGCTGGGGTATGGTGAAGGAAGCCTGGCAGGGTGCTGTGTCCCTGGAATTGGCTGCAGGGGGAGAGGTAAAAAAGATGTCGCCTGTTCTGGCCGGGGTCGTTGTTAGTTTATCCAACCCCTACTGGGTTTTGTGGTGGGCTACCATCGGGGTAACTTATGTAACCCTGGCCTTGCAAAAAGGTATTCTCGGTCTTGCTGTTTTTCTCACAGGTCATGTGCTTTCTGATTTTGTCTGGTATACTGCCGTCTCCCTGGCCGTTGTCAGCGGCAGAAAATTATTGAGCGACAAAGTATACCGGGGCATTCTCATTATTTGCGGCCTTTTCTTGCTCTATCTGGCCCTTTATTTCATCTGGTCAGGCAAGAACTTTCTGCTAGGTACTTAAGATACGACTTTCCGACTTCCAACATCGGATTTCAGTGACCTGAGATTCAGTGACCGGAGTCCGGCACCTGTGTAAGTGACCAGAGTCCAGTGTCCAGTATCCGGTATATTAAACTGGTTACTGGTCACCGGTCACTAAAAAGTAACTGCGAACTTTTACACTACCAACTATCAACTAACAACTAATTCAAAAAAGGAGGTAACACAATGGTCTACGACAAAGCCCATGAGCTGGCGAAAGCCCTGAGGCTTAGCCCTGAATACAGGCAGTTCCAGGAAGCGAGAGAAAAAGTGAGCAAGAACCCTGAAAGCCAAAAAGTCCTGGAGGACTTCCACAAAAAACAGCTGGAAATCCAGGCTATGCAGATGCTGGGGAAAGAAATACCACCGGAAAAACTGCGCGAATATGAAAGGATGTCAGAAATCTTAAATTATCACCCCAGCGTCCGGGAATTTCTCCAGGCTGAATATAAGATAGCCCAGATGTTAGCCGATATTCAAAAAATATTGACTCAGGCTTTGGACCTGGAATTTCCTAAAAATGAGTAAAACAAAATGAGTAAAAAACTATTGCCGGAGAGTAGATATTGGCTTATAATAAAGAAAAATTTAATGTGTTTGTGAGGAGTGAGAGATGAGGAAAGTAAGACGAGTTAAGCTGAGGTGAACTACTTTTTTCTATTGTTGTGAAGATTAGTTAGTTGAGAGGAGTTTAGAAAAGATGAGTTTGCGTGATTCATTACAGATTGCTTTATTACTTGCTGTAGGTTATATTCTACGTTTGATTGTTCCCGGCTACGGGGCAGGTATGAAACCCGATGTTATGCTGGGTATGCTTTTTGTGATTATCCTTATGCACCGGAATATTAAAATTACTATGTTAGCCGGTGCCTTAACAGCGATCATCACTGCTTTGACTACCACTTTTCCCGGCGGGCAGATTCCCAATTTGATTGATAAGCCTTTAACTAGCCTTTTTGTTTTTGCTTTAGTGCTGATCATAGCCAATCCCTTAGAAAAGCTGTTAGACAGGGTTTCCTTCACATTTTTGGGTCTCAAGGCTTCCCTGGGAACCTTTCTCTCCTGCGGTATTATTGGCTTTTTGGGAACCCTTTTCAGCGGTTTCGTCTTTTTAACGGCTGCTTTAGCCATTGTTGGCTTACCCGCGCCTTTCAAGCTCCTTTATGTTACGGTGGTAGTACCTACAGCTATTGCCAATACTGTTTCGGTCATGGTGCTCTATCCTCTGGTGACCCTGAGCAAGCGGGTGATTGTGGGCCAGAGAAGGGACGAAGAGATAGCTTTCAATCCGAAGGAATAAAAATTTATATGAAACTGGCCAGGTAAATAATACCTGGCCTTTTAATATGTGGAGGTTCTTTGTCAATAGCTAGGGTGACAGGTATTCAGTCGAATACCTGTCATTGGAGTGATCTAACTAAACCGGATACGCAGAACGGTGCTTTTTTCCTCTTTTCTTAGAAATACTCATTATTTCATAAAAAAGGCATTCTTTGTTTTGTTATATTTGGATAATAAGCATAATATTCTGGATATAACTTGGCATATATCCATATATTTCCATTCATAGGGCCAACAGAGATTTTCTGTAATGCCTCTCAAACTCTATGGGAGACATATATCCCAAGGCACTGTGCAGTCCTTTGGCATTGTAGAATGTCTCAATATAGTCTATGATCATTAGCTTAGCCTCATCCCGTGTTCGGAAACGACGGCCATGGATAAGTTCTTTTTTTAGTGTGGCGAAGAAGGACTCCATACAAGCGTTGTCATAACAATCACCTTTGGCGCTCATGCTTTGCCGTATGCCATTGGAAACAAGCTTATCCTGATAGGCATAGGCTGCATATTGGGATCCCCTGTCGGAGTGAAAGATAAGTCCTTGGGCAGGTTTTTCCTTAATAATTGCCTGTTCAATGGCATCGATGGTTAGTTGTTTTGTCATAGGACTGTCTAGTGTCCAGCCCACAACCTTTTTGTGAAAGAGGCCTTCTACGGCTGCTAAGTATTATAAAAAAACTCCCACGAAGTACCAGGGAGTCTTGCGGTGCGTGCAAGCGTTATAGATTAACCAGCTTTCTTTTCATGGCATGAATATCGGCGTCGTGGATAACGAGCTTTTCCAGTATATAGGGATGGCGTTCTTCGACTGTTGTTTCCAGTACTTCAACCCTTTTTTCCACAGAGGTAATTCTCCCTTCCAGGCGATCAACTTTTTCCTCAAAGCCTGGTCACAGTGCTGGAGATAACGGCAGTCCTTTCTTCCAGGGTGCGGGTCAGCAGGTAAAGTTCTTTTTGGCCTGTTGCCAAACCGTCAAGTCTCTTTTCCATTTCCTCGAACCTTTTGTCAATTCCTTGGAACTTTTGGTCGATCCCGTCAAACTTCTTTTCAATTCCTTGAAATTGTTTGTCAATCCCGTCAAACCTTTGTTCTACCGTATTTTTCAACTCTCTGAATTCTGTTAGCAGCTGTTGAAGTAACTTTTCTTCCATAAATCAACACCCCCCTTATAAACCAATAGTAACATAAGGAGGAAGCTGTGCCAATATAAGATTTAGACGAAGGACTACTTATATACCGGATGTCGGAGGTTGGAAAGCGGAAGTCGTAAGTTATTCCCCCAACTTGATCCTGTTCACGGTAGCCGCGTCCAGGACCTTGATTAGGCTTAAGAGGAGTTTTAAGGCATTCTCGTAATCATCGTAGTGGAAAACCCCATAATGGCTGTGGATGTAACGGCAGGGGATTCCCAAGACCACGGCTGGTACACCGGGGCCGAATTTATGGATAGCGCCGCTGTCTGTACCGCCCCCCATCATGGTGTTGAACTGAAGGGGGATATTTTCTTTTTTGGCTGTCTCGATCACAAAGCTGCGCAAGTTTCTGTTCCCGATCATGGAGGCATCAGCCAGGGTTAACACAGGGCCGGCACCGAGTTTTACTTCAGCATCCTCTTTTTCCAGCCCCGGCACATCCGTGGCAATGGCCACCTCAACGGTGAGGCAGATATCAGGTGCAATGACATTGGCTGCGGTAGTGGCCCCCCTTAAACCTACTTCTTCCTGTACGGTGCCTACTCCGTATACGGTATTGGGGTGGTGGATATCCTGGAGGGCTTTGATGACATCGATAAAGAGACAGCAGCCCAGGCGGTCGTCCAAAGCCTTAGCCATGATCATCCTGGTATTGTTTAAAACATGGAAGGTGGTATCCGGTACAATGGGATCTCCGGGTTGGATGCCCATAACTTCCTGGGCTTCCTCCCTGTCTTTGGCCCCTACATCGATAAACATACCTTTTTTTTCCATGATTTTTTCTCTTTCTTTGGCTGACATGAGATGGGGCGGGGTGGAGCCAATAATTCCCCGGATGTCGCCCTTACTGGTCTTGATAACGACTTTTTGGGCTAACATCACCTGATCCCACCAGCCTCCCAGGGGAATAAACTTGATATAACCGTTTTTCGTAATGCTGTTTACCATAAACCCCACTTCATCCATATGGCCGGGGAG
This sequence comes from uncultured Peptococcaceae bacterium, assembly GCA_964637385.1. Lineage (GTDB taxonomy): Bacteria > Bacillota > Peptococcia > DRI-13 > DRI-13 > Thermanaerosceptrum. Next base: position 34,744 of record CAZWTM010000010.1, on the reverse strand, counting down.
CATGATTTTGGGAGCGTCCTGGGTGCCTTTTTTCTTGCAGATTAAGCTGCCTAAATTATCCTGGCTGAAATCTGCCTGTCCTTCCAGGTGTTTTTTGATAAGTTTCCTTACTTCTCCTTCGAAGCCCGGCACGCCATGGGCCGATGTTAATTCCTTAATTAATTCCAAGTGTTTCATATTTACCTCCTTGGTTAAATGGTACATCTTTTCTTTCCAAAATATTCTACGGAAATTATATCTCAAATATGTGTAAGTCTCCACCCTCGTACTTGAACAAAAGCAGGAGATTAATATATAATAATAATAATTATTCATACAGGTGATTTGCATGGAAAAAGCACAGCGCATGACCAGGCAGAAAAGAGTAATCTTGGATGTTCTGCGCAGCACCAAATCTCACCCTACCGCCGACTGGATCTATGAACAGGCCAAAAAGATCATCCCTGATTTAAGTCTCGGTACTGTTTACCGTAATCTTAATCTCCTCAAAGAAATGGGCGAGATCATGGAATTAAACTACGGTAGTACATTCAGCCGTTTTGATGGCAATCCCCATAATCACTATCATTTTCAATGTCGGGAGTGTGAGAGGGTTTTTGACCTGGAATTACCTCTCCTTAACAGTTTAGATAAAGAGGCAGGTAATCTCTCTGGCCACCAGGTAGATTACCACCGCCTGGAATTCTATGGTGTTTGCCAGGAATGCCTGGCCAATAAACTTAATAATTAGCCTTTGGGTAAGTTTGAAAATTTGTTCTAGGTGGCCTGTGAAGATTATTCACAGGTTTTTTTAAGTCTAGGAAATTACATAAATTTCCTAGACAGGGGTGTTAGGGGACGTGCACGTACGTGCTTTTGTTCGTAGAAAAGGAGAAAAAACATGGACATTAAATTTCCCCCTTTAGTAAAGGGGATATTAAAGGAAAGAATTAATCGTTTTACTGCCCGGGTGGAAATAGAGGGCCAGGAGGCCCTGGCCCATGTGCCGAACTCTGGGAGATTAAAGGAACTTTTGCTTCCGGGAACCTTCATCTGGTTGAAAAAAGATGAAACCAGCGGGAATAGAAAGACGGCTTACGATTTACTGCTGGTAGAAAAAGAAGGGAAATTTATTTCCATTGATTCCCGGCTGCCTAATGACCTGGTAGCAGTAGGCCTGGCTAAGAAAAAAATAAGACCCCTCCGGGATGTTACTGTGATTAAACGGGAAAAAGCCGCAGGAATTAGTCGTTTTGATTTTTACCTGGAGGATTCCCGGAGCGGTATTTGGCTGGAGACAAAATCTGTTAATCTGGTGGAAAATCATGTTGCCAAGTTTCCTGATGCACCTACGGAACGGGGTACCCGTCATCTTTATGAACTTAAAGAGTTAAAAAGTCAGGGTTTACGGGCTGTGGTCTTATTCCTGGTGTTAAGAGATGATGCTGTCTGCTTTTCTCCTCACCGGGAATGTGACCCTGCTTTCAGTCGTGCTTTAGAAGAGTGTATCAGGGAAGGCGTGGAGGTTTATGCTTTTTTGTGTGATGTAGAGAAGGAAGGTATCTCTATAGCCCAGGAAATACCCGTAATCAGCAGATAATTGTAGAGACAGGTCCCTTTATGTTAAAATTAGTCACAGAAATGGTGGGGGTGAATTCTGGTTGGAGGTCTATGCTTTAGTTGGCCCCAGTGGTACGGGAAAAAGCCACCGGGCTATGGTTGTTGCCTATGAGCACGGAATTGATACGGTGATTGATGATGGCCTTTTGATTAAAGATGGGCTTAAGCTGGCCGGGCAGTCAGCCAAACGCGAAGCCACAGCCATGCAGGCCGTGAAGAGGGCAATATTTTTGGATAAAGAGCATGCCCAACAAGTTCGCCAGCGTCTTTTGGAAGAAAACCCAGAAAGAGTTCTGGTTTTGGGCACTTCCACCCGTATGGTGGAAAAAATTACCGATGCCCTGGAAATCCCGCGGCCCAGTAAGATTATTAGAATTGAGGACATTGCCACAGAGAGGGAAATGAAACTGGCAAAGGAACTGCGGGAAAACCACGGTATGCACGTCATACCTGTTCCTACCATTGAAGTAAAAAGGGATTTTCCCGGTTATCTGGTAGACCCCCTTAAATATTTCTTTAGCAAAAAGAACGAGCCCCGCCGGAAAATAGGAGAAAAATCCATCATCAGGCCCAAGTTTAGCTTCATGGGTAAATTAATCATTACGGAACATGTGGTTGCCCAGATTACCACCTATGTTGTGCTCCAGACTCAAGGGGTTACTCAGGTCAACAGAGTCAATGTAGAGATGCGGGAAGAGGGGGTAACGGTACGCCTGGAAATTACGGCCCGTTATGGAAGCTATCTGCCGGAAATAGCTAGGAATGCTCAGAAATATGTGCAAAAGAATTTGGAAAACCTTACGGGCCTCATTGTCTATGGTGTTCATATTGTGATAAAATCCTTAGATATTTAATATGGTGACAGGTGCTCCGCAAGATGGGAGTCACATTCCCCTGGGAAAGTTGGTCTGGTATAATCTTCTTAGCCCGGGGATTTTTAATTAGTTGGTAGTTGATAGTTGTTAGTTGGTAGTAACGTGAACCGTTAACCGTATATGGCTCGATAGAGGAGATGATTGAGATAACCTTTTCCCTAGATTACTGTTCACTGTTCACGGTTTACGGTTAACGAGTAGGTGCCAGGATACTGTTTTGGTGTCAATTGTCGATAGTGAGGAGGGACTCGCTTGAATGATATTGCCTTCAGTCAATGGCTCTTGGAAGGTGGACAAGTTACCATACCCCTCCGGCTTCTGGAAAACTTGCAAAGCTTAAATATATCCGCGGAGAATCTAGGATACCTTGTTTTGGCCTTAACCCGGGTACAGGAGGGGCTTACCCCTGAGGAATTAGCACAGGATAGGTGGATAAAATGGAGCCTTTCCGAAGGCTGGGCCCAGTGGCAGGGACAAGGGGATATGCGCAAAATTTCTTTTCTGCCCCTTATGTCTAAACTCTACCAAATCTGGCAGGAAAGTTTATCTCCCAAAGATTCAGTAGTTTCCAAAGAGCAGGGCAGTTTTGAGTACGGTAGAATATTAAAATGGCTGGACCAGACCAGAGGAAGCTTGAGTCTTAATCTCCGGGAGAAACAGGTTATCCAGGAGTTTAATCTAAAGTATGGCTGGTCCACTGAATTCATCCTTATCTTTTTACAACTATGCTTTGAACGGGGATTAAATCAGGTTCAGGCTTATCAACCGGTGGCTAAACGGGTCTATGAAAGTGGCATTTATACGGTTAATGATTTGATTGCTTACATGAATGACCTGGATTGGATGCAGTACAAAGTAGTAGAAGTAAAAAAATGTATCGGCCAGTATGGGGGAGTGACAAAACCGCAAAAAGAGATGTATCTCAAATGGCACCGCCAGTGGGGTTTTAGCCACGAAGTGATTATGCGGGCTGCCGCGGAGACGGTACGAACCAACAATCCGAGTTTTAGCTACATCGATGGCATACTCCAGAACTGGCGGGAAAAAGGCGTAACAGACCTGAAAAGTGCGGAAATGGCAATCTTAGAATATGACCAGAAACAGACAAAAAGAAAATCCGGCAGCAATGAGAGTAAACGTTACAGCCGTGCGGATAAAAGGGACTTAGAGAAAATGCTGGGCTTAGATTAGGCGGGTGAGGAATTTGGCTCTCTCTACATATGGTTTAAAAAGACAAAAAAAGATAGCTGAATGGGAAATAAGAATCAGGCTTTTGCACGAAAAATATCCCCGCTTGCGAGAAATAGACACCCTTTTTTCCCAGTTCGCTTTAGAACTGGCTCTCTTAGAGATGGGGAAGGGCAAACTGGGCATGAGCAGGGAAGAGTTAAGCAAGGCCCAGGAGGCTCTGGCCTGGGAGAAAAGGAAATTACTCAAGGAATATAATCTTCCTGAGAATATTTATGAAATCTGGTGGGATTGTCCTGCCTGCCAGGATACCGGTTATATAGAGCTGGGAAAGAAGTGCCAGTGCCTTTTACGGGAAGAAGCCAGCAGGCGCTGGCGGGCCAGTGGTTTGTCACCGGTCCAGGTGAACCAGACTTTTGCCAATTTTTCTTTGGAATGGTATGAAGATATGGAACATTACAGGACTATCCTGGAAAAGGCCTTGAACTTTGCGGAAAAAATCAGCAGCCGGCAGCCGGCGGGAAATCTTTTGCTTTACGGGGCGGTAGGTACGGGTAAGACCCATTTGTGCAGTGCCATAGCCAACTATGCCCTGCAGGCAGGAGTTAGTGTAGTTTATATGAAAGTAGGAAGACTTTTGGATCTTTTGAGGGAACATAAGTTTAAACTGGATAAAAATGATTTGTATACCGGGCAAGGCTTAGAATCCTTATACCGTGTGGAGCTCTTGATCATGGATGATCTGGGGGCAGAAAACTTGACGGATTTTGCCCGTGAGCAGTTGCTCTTACTTTTGGATGAGCGTATAAATCATAATTTGTCCTGGGTCATTAGTTCTAACCTTAGTCCCAATGATATCGGGGCTATTTACGAAGACCGGATTAGTGACAGGATTATGGGAACCGCTGAGATCCTGAAATTTACCGGAGAAAGTATCCGCATCCGGAAGATGGTAAACAAAAAAAGTCTATAATTATAGAAAACATGTCTAATGTTTTGGACAAAGGGTCTTTAGTAGAAGCATTACATGATGATTAAGGTCCAACTGAACCAGATGCCGGAAACCCCGTACACTACGGATCTTCCGGCTCTTATATTTTTTTATGACATTTCTCTTAAAAATTGGCACGAAAATTGCATATGTTTAGTAAACAATAAGAAATAAAATCCATAAGAAAGGAGAGACAGTTATTGTAATATAAAGTAGAAAAATGTAGAATAAACACAAAAGAGAAAGTGAGCACAATCACTATATGAGGAGGATAGGAAATGGATTTTGAACTGACAAAAAAGCAGGAGATGTTCAGAACATTGTTTCAGGAGTTTGCCGAAAAAGAAGTGGCGCCCCTGGCCGCTGAGATTGATGAAAATGGTGAATTCCCCTGGGATACCGTAAAAAAAATGGGGAAGCTGGGTTTTCTTGGGCTGCCTTTTCCTAAGGAATATGGGGGAGCCGGCGCCGATACCCTCACTTATATCCTGGCTGTGGAGGAGATCTCCCGGGCCTGTGCTGCCACAGGGGTCATTCTTTCTGCCCATGTCTCTTTGGCCTGTCACCCCATTTATCAATTCGGGACGCCCCAACAAAAGGAAAAGTACCTTGTGCCCATGGCTAAAGGAGAGCTCTTAGGTGCTTTCGGTCTTACGGAGCCTAATGCTGGTACAGATGCAGCAAGTCAGCAGACCACAGCAGTCTTGGAAAATGACGAATATGTCTTAAATGGCAACAAGATCTTTATTACCAATGGCGGTTGTGCTGATGTATATATTGTTTTTGCCATGACAGATCCTCAGAAAGGGCTCAAGGGCATTAGCGCCTTTATTGTAGAGAAAGGAACCCCAGGTTTTACCTTTGGTCCCAGAGAACACAAAATGGGAATTCGGGCTTCCAGCACCACAGAACTGATTTTTCAGGACTGCCGTATTCCCAAAGAAAACTTACTGGGTAAGGAAGGGGAAGGCTTCAAAATTGCCATGCAGACTCTGGATGGAGGGCGTATTGGTATAGCCGCCCAGGCCCTGGGAATTGCGCAAGCGGCCCTGGATGAGTGTATCCGTTACACAAAGGAACGGCAGCAGTTTAACAAGCCCCTGGCCAATTTCCAGGCCATCCAGTGGATGATTGCCGATATGGTGACGGACATTGATGCGGCCCGTTTCCTGGTTTATCGTGCCGCAGTCTTAAAAGATAAAAAGAAGCCTTTCGCCAAAGAGGCTGCCATGGCCAAGCTCTTTGCTTCGGAAGCAGCTATGAAACATACCGTAAAGGCGGTACAAATCCACGGTGGCTACGGTTACATGAAGGAATATAAAGTGGAACGCCTGATGCGTGATGCCAAAATTACGGAGATATATGAGGGGACTTCCGAAGTCCAGCGCATGGTTATTGCGGGAAATACCCTGAAATAGTGGAGGAATGGAAGATGAAAATCATTGTCTGCATAAAGCAAGTACCCAATACCAATGAGGTGAAGATAGACCCTAAAACAGGGACCTTAATCAGAGAGGGTGTGCCCAGCATTATCAATCCTGATGACAAAAATGCCCTGGAAGCGGCTCTGCAGCTAAAAGAAGAAAAAGGGGCCACTGTTACTTTATTAACCATGGGACCCCCTCAGGCCGATTATGCCTTACGGGAGGCTTTAGCCATGGGGGCTGATCGGGCTATTCTCCTGACCGACAGGGCTTTTGCCGGTGCAGATACCTGGGCCACATCTTATGCCCTGGCCCAGGCTATTCAGAAGATCGGCGAATTTGATATTATTTTCTGCGGCCGCCAGGCCATTGATGGTGATACTGCCCAGGTAGGTCCCGAACTGGCTGAGCACCTGGATATACCCCAGGTAACCTATGTCAGGAAAATCCTGGCTGTGGAAAAAGATAAAGTTATTGTGGAGAGAGTCCTGGAGGATGGGTACGAGGTGGTGGAAGCTCAGCTGCCGGTACTTTTGACGGCAGTCAAGGAATTGAATACCCCTCGTTATCCCTCTGCTTATGGCATTATTACAGCCTTTGAGGAAAAAGAAGTGGAAATCTGGACAGCAGAAACTATAGGCGGGAATCTTGAAAAACTAGGGCTGAAAGGTTCACCTACCCAGGTTAAACGCACCTTTGCGCCTAAAGCCAAGGAAGCGGGTACAATTATCAAAGGCACAGCCAAAGAGGCTGTACAGGTTCTCCGGCAGGAACTGCTGGCCAAACATGTGATATAGGAGGTAGCAAGATGACTGTAGAAATCAAGCTCAAAGAGTGTATAGGTTGTGAAGCCTGTGTCGGTGCCTGCCCTTTCGAGGCCATTGAAATGATAGAGGGAGTAGCCAGGATAAATGATAAATGTACAGAATGTGGAGCCTGCCTGGAAGTCTGTCCCGTAAAAGCCATCACCAGGACAGAAACAGAGAAAAAAGAACAGGTTTCCCTGGAAGATTACCGGGGTGTCTGGGTTTTTGCCGAGCAGCGGGATGGAGAGATTATGGGGATCACCCTGGAACTCCTGGGTGAAGGCAGGCGGCTGGCAGAAACTTTAGGGGTAGAGCTGGCGGCCGTCCTGCTCGGTGATGGGGTAGAGACCAAAACCCCTGAACTTTTTGCCTATGGGGCAGATGTAGTTTATCTTGTGGAGGACCCGGAACTGAAAAATTACCGTACGGAAAGTTACACAGCGGTGCTGGAACATCTGATCAAAAAGTACAGGCCGGAGATTATGCTCATCGGGGCCACCAATATCGGCAGAGACCTGGCACCGCGTCTGGCTGGGCGCATAGGAACCGGTCTTACTGCTGACTGTACGGAACTGGATATTGATTTAGAACAAAGGTTGCTCCTGCAGACCCGCCCTGCCTTCGGCGGAAACCTGATGGCCACCATTCTTTGTGCCAACAATCGTCCCCAGATGGCCACTGTACGGCCTGGTGTTATGAAAAAACTGATACCCGATGGCTGCCGTACCGGAAAAATCATCAAAACTCCCTACCATAAAGACCAGGTGAAAATTCGCACCCGTATTCTGGAAGTAGTGAAAGAAACAAGTAGAGTGGTGAATCTGGAAGAGGCCCAGATTATCGTTGCTGGCGGCCGCGGCGTTGGAAGCCAGGAAGGGTTTGCCATTTTGGAAGAGCTGGCCAAAAAACTGGGCGGAGTGGTAGCAGCCTCCCGGGGTGCGGTAGATGCGGGTTGGGTACCGGCTTCCTATCAGGTGGGGCAGACGGGTAAAACCGTTCATCCCAAGCTGTATATTGCCTGCGGCATTTCCGGCGCCATCCAGCACGTAGCCGGCATGCAAAATTCAGGGCTCATCGTGGCCATCAATAAGAACCCCAATGCACCGATCTTTAAAGTGGCCGATTACGGCATCGTCGGTGACCTGCACCAGGTAGTACCCCTTCTGATAGAAGCTCTGGCTGAGGAAGGAAAACCAGATCTAAGCTGCCAGGTGGAAGCTGCTGCTGCCCGGGGGTAATTGAAGACTGTGACCGGTGTCCACTGACTAGTAACGACATCCGATATCCGACCTCCGAAGTCCGACGGAAAATGATAAAATAACCAGTAACTTTAAAGCAGCGTGTCACTTGTAGAATCCTCATGCTTTAGGCATGGGGGTTTTCTTTTTGGTGTGTAAAAAAGTATAATTGAGATTAGCAACAGGATGTTGAGATCGGACATCAGGAGGCAAAGCGGATTTGGTACCCGGTCTATTCTGCGAACTGCCCACTGCGAACTTAATACTATATACTATCAACTATCAACTAATAATGAAGGAGCATTGCCTTGAGAAAATTTCTTATCTTACTTTGCTGTTTTTTGTTGTGTACGGCCTGTGCCCGCCAGCATAGTCCTCAGCTAAAACCTGAAAGCTCCACGCCTGAGGACAGGATAGGGCAATACATAGAAGAGTTAACCCATAAAAAGTTTGCGGGCCGGCAGGGAGGAACCCGGGGAGAAGCCCAGGCGGCTTTATATCTGGCGCGTTTTCTCAAAAAGGCCGGCTTGCAGCCCGCAGGCGACGGGGGAACCTTTTTTCAGTCCTTTCCTATCGGAAAATATGAGCCCGTGCTGGTGGAAAAACGTATGACTTTCCGGCAGGTAAGCAGCAAAGAAATCAGTACCAGTGAAAATGTTCTCGGGATTTTAAAAGGAAAAAGAGAAGAAGTGATTGTTGTAAGTGCCCATTATGATCACCTGGGTATTATAGACGGCAAGCTTTACCCCGGGGCCAATGACAATGCCTCGGGGGTAGCCCTGGTCATGGAGCTGGTAAACAGCCTCAAGGGACAGGTCCCTCCTTATACCATTCTTTTCGCTTTTTGGGGTTCGGAGGAAAAGGGTCTTTTAGGTTCTGGCTTCTATGCTGAAAATCCAACCATACCTTTGGAAAATATTAAGTGCGTGGTGAATCTGGACAGTATTGGTAACCTGGAAGAAGATCAGACCCTTTTAGGCTGGATGGGGGGAGAGAATGAGATTAGCAGAGGGATTCTAGGCCAGTTTGAGCGGGAAGGCTGGAAGATTCACTGGGAAAAATCGGAGAAACACAGCAGCGATCATTTGCCTTTTGCCAAAAAAGGGATTACTGCCTTTACCCTCCTTTCCCCCCGCTGGCTGGAAAAAAATCACACGCCTTTGGATACCATGGAAATAATAGAGAAAGCTCCCCTGGGGAAACTTTTGATAACTTTGCAAAAGGCTCTGGAATCTTAAATATGAAGGTATTACTTCAGCTTTTAATTATATACCTAAGTTTGGCGACATTAATTTCCAGTTGTAGGTGTAACAGGGGCTACAGGATTTTATAAAAATGTCCCTTAAACAATAAGGGAGAAGTGAATGTTCACTTCTCCCTTTAAATTTTGCTTAGAGGCTGCGGAAGATGGCAAGTGAGTTCCCATCAGATAGGGAGAGTTTTGGAAAGGTCGCAGCAGCAAAAAAGGTCAGCCGGACTCATCCTTAACCAGGCTCCGTTGGGTCCGTTAGGTAGCCATGGGGCCTTTTACAATTGTAGGGATCTCAAAAAAAAATGTAGGGGAAAAGAAGGAATAATACAAAATTTATAGAATATAACAACATATAATATAACCTGATGACATTATGATAATAATGTACTTTTAAGGTACAACATGTACATTAAAAAACTAAATACCAAGGGGGGGTGAAGGAAAAAGCATCCTGGAATTAAAAATAAATCCAACTTTAAAAGAATGGGAGGTATGTTTTAAATGTCAAAGAGGAACACAAAGGTTTTCGCATTGATTCTGGTGCTTGTTTTCATGGTAACTTTGTTGAGCGGCTGCAGTTCCAAGACGGATGCACCTAAGGGTGAGAAGGCAAAAGGCCCCGCTATGATACAAATTTGCGGAGCTACCAGTGGAGGAACTTATTTCTTATTAGCTAATGCTATTGCCCAAATGTTGAATACCAAATATCCTAATGATTTTAAAGCTTCAGCCCAGTCTACAGCAGGTACACCTGTTATTGTCCGTCTATTAGAAAATAAAGAAGCAGATTTCGGTTTTGGTCAAGCAGGTATTGCTAAAGATGCTTTAGATGGCAAGGGTGGTTTTGATAAAAAATATGGTAACTTAGCCAGTGTTACCTACATGTATCCTAATGTCATGCAAATACCTGTACGTAAAGACTCTGGTATAAAGAGCTTTGCCGATTTTAAAGGCAAGAGTTTTGCCGTCGGTGCTTCCGGCAGTGCTACGGAGCTTAACAGCCGGGATATGGCGAAAATCTACGGTCTGGATTACCTGGAAAAGAAAGATTTTAAGCCTGAATTTGCTAGTGAAGCCCAGTCAGTAGAACTCATGAAAAACCGTCAGGCTGACGGTGCTAACCTTATTGCCGGTATCGGTGCAGCCAGCGTTATGGACCTAATGAGTTCAGGTAAATATGAACTCTTATCATTCCCCGATGACAAAATTGCTGAGTTACAGAAATTGAATCCTGCTTACTTTAAGTATGTGATTCCTGCCAATACCTACCCCAACCAGCCTGAACCCGTACAGACTTTTGCGGTGGCTAACTATATCTTTGTACGCAAAGACCTGCCTGAAGACCTGGTCTACAAATTTACCAAAGCCCTCTATGAAAATCAGGCTGATCTGGTAGCTGCCCATAAAGCGGCCCAAGAAATGAAAAAAGAAAATGCCGTAAACGGCTTAACAGTCCCCTTACATCCGGGCGCAGAAAAATATCTTAAAGAAATTGGAGCTATTAAGTAATTAAGAGAGAAAAACATTAAATAGATTTACTGCGGGTTTTTGTGACCAGTAGAGTATGGTGTAAATACCTGCTCTACTGGCAGAACCGGCAGACGTAATATTACAAAGAAGCAGCTTGGATTTTAAATAAAGGGGGAACGAACAGCGTGGCTGAAGAAGATAAAAAAGATCTCAAATCCACTGTAAATGGCTCAGAGCAAGTTGATATGGATGAGCTTATGCGCAAATATGAGGCGGAAGCTAGAGTGCGTAAACTACAAGGACTTGCCTCCAAAATCGTTACAGGGACCGCCGTTATAATGTCGCTCTTCCATTTATACATGGCTGGTCTTGGTACAATGCCTACCAATAAACAGCGTATGATCCACCTGGGCTTGTCTATGGTCTTAATCTTCCTTTTATACCCCTTCTGGAAGAAGTCCAGCCAGAAAAAAGCCGGTCCCTTAGATTTTTTGTTAGCAGCAATGAGCTTAGGTGTTAATTTGTATCTATTATTTAATATTGATGCCATTTCTGCGCGGGCAGGATTAGTTTCCAATATGGATACGATCATGGGCGCTATAACCATTGTGCTGGTCTTGGAGGCGGCCAGGCGCTGTATTGGGATTGAATTACCGCTGCTGGCGATAGTTTTCCTCGCCTATGCCTACCTTGGACCTTATCTGCCTGGTTCTTTTGCTCACCGTGGTTACAGCTTTCAACGTATCGTAGAACATATGTACATTAGTGCAGAAGGTATATACGGGGTTGCTCTCGGTGTTTCTTCTACATATATATTTTTGTTTATCTTGTTCGGTGCGTTTTTAGGTGAGACAGGATTATCCAAATTATTTACTAATGTTTCAATGGCTTTAGCGGGACACAAGCCTGGGGGACCTGCAAAAGTATCAATCATTGCTAGTGGTCTTTTAGGGATGATTAACGGTAGTGCAGCAGCGAACGTTGTTACTACAGGAGCTTTTACTATTCCTTTGATGAAGAGTATCGGTTACAAGCCCTATTTTGCCGGGGCCGTAGAAGCAGTAGCCTCAACAGGTGGGCAGATCATGCCTCCCGTCATGGGAGCTGCCGCCTTTATCATGGCAGAATTTTTAGGCATTCCTTATAAAACTGTCATGATTACAGCCTTAATTCCCTCTGTTTTATATTATCTAGCTCTGTGGGTTAACGTTCATTTGGAAGCACTTAAACTAGGACTTAGTGGTATACCTAAGGAGCAGTTGCCCAGCGCGCGAGCAGAATTAAAGGAAAATGGGCATTTGGTGCTGCCTATCATTCTATTAATTTATTTATTGTTTGCTGATTATACACCGTCCTTTGCCGCCTTCTACAGTATCATCGCCCTGGTTATCGTCAGTTTTTTAAGGAAACATACACGAATGAACCTGATGTCGTTAGTAAAATCTTTGGATACAGGTGCCCGCGGAGCCGTGGGAGTAGCTATTGCCTGTGCTGTCGTAGGTATAATCGTTGGGGTTGTCAGCATTACTGGTCTGGGACTGCAGCTGGCTAACATGATTTTAATGCTTTCGGCAGGGAAGTTAATCCCCACCCTGTTCCTGACTATGGTTGCCTGTATGATCCTCGGTATGGGCATGCCCACCTCCGCAGCGTATATTGTGGCTGGTACCGTAGCCGCGCCTGCCATGGTTAAACTGGGTGTGGATCCTATTATCGCTCACATGTTCGTGCTGTATTATGCAGTACTTTCTGCTATTACTCCACCGGTGGCTCTCGCTGCCTACGCCGGTGCCGGGATAGCAGGTGCCGATCCTACCAAAGTAGGCTGGACAGCAGTACGTTTAGGTTTAGCTGGTTTTATCGTGCCCTTTATGTTCGTCTATTCCACTGGTCTTGTGTTCCAGGCAGACAGTGTGCTGCTAATTTTAGGTAACTTTGCGACTGCAACTGTTGGGGTTATTTGCCTTGCCGGTGCAATTCAAGGTTATATGGTAACCCGCGCTAATTATTTGATACGGGCTATGCTTTTTAGCAGCGCCTTGTTATTGATTGACGGGGGCTTTGTTACAGACATCATCGGCTTGGGGCTGTTAGTTTTGTCTATATTTATGCAAAAGGCTAAGTTGGTACGGGAAACTGTTAATAACGCAAAGGCCTGATTGGAGTAAGAAGTTTAAGCAAAATTACGGAGCAGTCCAGGGGAAAATGGAGGAATTGCTATGTTGGTCAGTGTGCCCTTTGGTAAGAAGGATCTACAGTTTGAAATACCAGACAAAAATTTGTTGGGAATTATTACTCCTGAACAGCAAAAACCCCTTCATGATATCAAGGAAGCAATCCTTGCCGCCCTCAGGAACCCCATCGGTTGTCCCAGGCTTTCTGAGTTAGCAAGGCCTGGGCAGAAAGTGGTAATTATTCCCACAGATATTACCCGTAGTTTACATGAAAATGTCATCCTTCCCCTTCTTTTAGATGAGTTAAACCAGGCCGGTATTCCTGATAACGATATCACCTTGGTCATAGCTACCGGGACCCACCGTCCCAATAACCAGGAAGAGTGTATTGAGATGTACGGGGAAGAGGTGGTAAGAAGGGTAAAAATCATCAACCATTTTGCCTTTGAACCTGAGACTCTTAAATACCTTGGCGATACTCCCACTCAGGGTATACCTGTTGAGCTCAACAAGGTTGTAGCCGATGCGGACCTGCGCATTTCTACGGCTTCCATTGAGCCCCACCTCTTTGCGGGGTACAGCGGTGGAGTAAAAAGTTTGGCTGTGGGGGTAGCGGGGGTTCGTACAATCGCCGCAACGCATAATGTCCAGGTTCTGGATCACCCCCGAACCCGCCTGGGGGTCCTCGAAGGCAATATCTTCCGACAATTCCTGGAAGAGGCCGCCGGGATGGTGGGATTAGATTTTATTGTCAATATGGTCTTAAACGAGGAGAAAGAAGTTCTCAAAGTAGTGGCAGGAAACCCCGTAAAGGCCCATGCTGCCGGAGTAGAATTTGCCCGGAAGGTTTTTGAGGTGAAGGTGGACCGCCAGGCCGATATTGTCATCGCAGCCCCGGGATATCCCAAGGACCGGGATCTGTATCAGGCTAGCAGAGCGGTAAACACGAGTATTTTTGGCCCTATGCCCCTTGTAAAGCCAGGAGGTGCACTAATAATTCCTGCTCCCTGTCAGGACGGCATCGGGCATGAGGGTTACCACACCTGGATGAAAACAGTCAAGACACCTGATGAAGCTCTGGAGAAGGCTAGACGGGAGGGGTTTGCTCCTGGTGAACACAAAATATTTGTCCTGGCACGAATTCTCAAATATGCGGAATTAATGATAGTTGGTTCAGCTATTCCCGCCACAACATTGCGGGAACTCCTGCTTACACCCATTTCTACTATGGAAGAAGCCCTGGATCGTGCTTTTGCCAGACTGGGGCCTGAGGCCACGGTATGGGTACTGCCTTATGGCGTAATCACAATTCCCGTAGTAACCGGAGAAGGGAGATGTTGCTGTGGAGTCTGAGCAAAGGGGCATGGTTGTGGTCATCGACTTCCTGGATAATGTTGCTACGGCTGTAGAGGATCTAAAGGCGGGCGAGGAGATCCGGGTTTGTATTGCAGGCCGGGATACTCTGCTCAGAATAGCTCAAGATGTGCCTTTCGGCCATAAGGTGGCTATAGCGCCTATACCTAAGGGCCGGGAAGTAATTAAATACGGTGAGCCTATAGGCACTTCCGTTACTGATATCAAGCTGGGTGAGCACGTCCATGTGCACAATATGGTGAGCAACCGGGGACGGGGCGATTTGCAAATGGGTGTGCAAGAGGAACAGCTGTGACAGGTGAAGGGGGGAAGCATCCCATGGATATTTGGGGCTACAGGCGGCCTGACGGAAGGGCCGGGATTCGTAATCATGTGTTAATTCTTTCGACCATTGTATGTGCCAATGAAGTTGCAGACCGTATTTTCCGTTCTGTGGAGGGAGTTGTTCCCGTAGTCCATCCCCATGGCTGTGGGCAGCTGGGGGTGGATTTTGAACAGACAAAACGCACACTGGTGGGTGTGGCGCTGAATCCCAATGTGGCAAGTGTATTGGTAGTTGGCCTGGGTTGTGAAAAAATGGAGGCCAAAATGGTGGCCGGGGAAATCGCAGCCGGGGGGAAACGGGTGGAAACCTTGGTTATACAGGAAGCTGGAGGTACCAGCAAAGCGGTTAGACAGGGCATTGATCTGGCGGAAAAACTGGTCAGGCAGGCCCGTGCGGTGCCGCTGGCGCCAATTTCCATGGAGGACCTGGTACTGGGTCTGGAATGCGGCGGGTCCGACACTACATCCGGACTGGCCGGTAATCCCGCCGTAGGGGTAGCCAGTGATATGCTGTTAGCAGATGGAGGTACAGTAATCCTTTCGGAAACGGCAGAAATCATTGGGGCTGAGCACCTGCTGGCCAGGAGAGCCGTTTCCGGGGAAGTAGCCCAGGAACTGCTGGCTATTGTCAGGTCTGCCGAAGGTGACGCTGTCCGCATGGGAGTAGACCTGAGGGGAACCCAGCCTTCGCCGGGTAATATAGCCGGAGGGTTGACCACCATCGAGGAAAAATCCCTGGGCTGTCTCCGTAAGGCCGGTACAGGTCAGGTTCAAGGGATCTTGAAATACGCCCAGGCTCCGCCTGGCAAGGGGCTCTATGTCATGGATACTCCGGGACAGGATGTGGAATCTGTTACTGGCATGGTGGCAGGAGGCTGCCAGTTGGTCCTGTTTACAACTGGGAGAGGTACTCCGGTGGGTTGTCCGATAGCTCCTGTCATAAAAATAACCGGCAATCCCCGCACCTTCGAAACCATGGAGGAAAACATGGATATTAATGCTGGGACGATAATTCGCGGCGAGGAGACAATTGACCAGGTGGGCAAGAGAATCTACGATCTGATGCGGGCCGTGGCCGGTGGGCAATTGACCAAGGCAGAGGTTCTAAAACACTATGAATTTGCCATAACAAGGATTGGACCAAGTATATAAAAAGAGGTGAAGAGGATATGGGGAAAAAAGTGTTGCTGACTCAGCCCATTCATCCTGATGCCATTGCCAGGCTCAGGGAAGAAGCCGAGGTAGTTATAGCGGAAAGTACCGAAGAGAGTGTGGTCAAGAAGGCTATTATGGATGCTGACGGGGCCATTGTGCGGGTGAGTCCTTTTACCAGGGCTATCATTGAATCCGGAGACAAGCTCAAAGTTATCGGCCGGCACGGAGTGGGCCTGGATAATATTGACGTAAAGGCCGCTACTGAACATAATATCCCGGTAGTGTATGCTCCGGGGTCCAATACCAATGCTGTGGCAGAGCATGCCGTGACCCTGATGCTGGCTCTGGCTAAAAAGCTGTTACATGCCCATACAGCCCTGACCCAGAGAGGTGATTACCAGTGCCGTTTGACCATAAGAACCGGTGAAATAAAAGATAAAGTCGTCGGAATCGTGGGCCTGGGTCAGATAGGCCGGCGTGTGGCTGCCATCTGCCAGCATGGTTTTGGAGCCAAATTAATCACTTACGACCCTTACCTGTCTCAGGAGACACTACAAAGCAGTGGACTTAAAGTTAAGGTCGTGGCTAAACTAGACGATTTACTTCAGGAGGCAGATTTTGTTTCCCTCCATGCTCCAGCAACCCCTGATAACCGCAAACTGATTGGAACCAGGGAACTGGCCCTTATGAAGAAATCGGCTTTTCTCATTAACACGGGACGCGGTGAACTGGTTGATGAAGAAGCCCTATATCAAGCCTTAACCCAAGGAATAATCAGCGGAGCAGGATTGGACGTTTTTGACCCTGAGCCGCCTGAACAAGGGAATCCCCTGTTCGGCCTCCCCAATGTGGTAGTGACACCCCATATGGCAGCCCACAGTGAGGAAGGTTTGAGGATGATGGCCATGATGGCGGCAGAACAGGTGCTTCAGGTTCTACGGGGAGAACGGCCTCCCCACCTGGCTAATCCACAGATCTGGGAGAGTCGCAGGTTTAAACAATCATAGAAGAGATTGTGGGGTGTAACAACATGGTCAGGCTGGAGTATAAGTCCAATAAGTTGAGGAGCAGTACCCTGGTTAATGGCTTAGACCGGGCGGGGATGCGGGCCCATTTAAACGCTATAGGGCTCATATCACGGGAGTTTTCTCAACCTTTCATAGGCATTGTTAACTCCTGGAATGAAATGCATCCTGGGCATGCCCATTTGCAGCGTTTAAGTCAGGAAGTAAAGAATGGTGTACGCATGGCAGGCGGTGTACCCTTTGAATTCAACACTATAGCAGTATGTGACGGGCTGGCTCAAGGTCATGTAGGCATGTGTTTTTCCCTGCCCAGCCGGGAAATCATAGCAGACTCCATTGAAGTGATGGTTGAAGCCCAGCGCTACGATGGCCTCGTTTTTATTGGCGGCTGTGACAAAATAGTACCCGGTATGCTTATGGCCTTAGCCAGGTTGAACCTGCCTGCGGTATTTTTGCCGGCCGGGCCTATGCTGCCGGGACGTTATCAAGGCCGGGAACTGGCCATCTACGAAGTCAGGGAAGCAGTAGGCAAAGTGCATAAAGGTGAAATGACGGAAGAGGGTCTGGCTGAACTGGAAGAGATTATTTGTCCCTCCTACGGTTCCTGTGCCATGATGGGTACGGCCAACACCATGAGTTGTGTGGCCGAAGGATTGGGATTGGCCCTGCCGGGCAGTTCTACAACCCATGCTGTTTTTTCCAGGAAATTGAGAGAGGCCAAACAGAGCGGTCTGGAGGTAGTTCGCCTGGTCCAAGAGAATATCAGGCCTTCGGAAATCCTCACCGAAAAGAGCTTTCACAATGCTTTGCGGTTAAGTATGGCCCTGGGGGGGTCTTCCAACCTGCTCCTGCACATACCGGCCATAGCTCACGAGGTAGGGATAACCCTGACTGCCGATGACATTGAACTTATCAGCCGGTCTACTCCCCATCTTTGTGATATTAAGCCCTCAGGGCGGTATGTGATGAAAGACCTGGATGAGGCAGGGGGTGTGCCCGCGGTGATGAAGGAGCTGGGTAACGAGTTATTATATCTGGATGCCCCAACAGTAAACGGCCGTTCATGGGGAGAAATAGTATCCACAGCGACCAATAAAAATCCCCAGGTCATCAGAACCCGGGATAACGCGGTTCATGAACATGGCAGCCTGGCCATCCTTAAAGGCAACCTGGCACCGGAAGGCGCTGTGGTCAAGCAGACGGCGGTAGCTCCAAGTATGCGTCGTCACAGAGGTCCGGCTCGAGTTTTCGATTCCCAGGAAGAAGCGGTAGAAACTATCCTGGCGGGGCGGATCAGTCCGGGGGATGTTCTGGTAATCAGGTATGAAGGCCCGAAGGGCGGTCCGGGGATGCGGGAATTATTGGCGGTAACTTCTGTCTTGATGGGAATGGGGCTGGGTGAGAACACTGCCTTAATTACGGACGGCAGGTTTTCCGGCGCCACCCGGGGACCGTGTGTGGGGCATGTGGCACCGGAGGCTGCTGCGGGTGGATTGATAGCCATTCTTCAAGACGGCGACATGATTACCATCGACATACCCGGTCGGGAGTTAAATGTGGATTTACCAATGGAGGTAATTAAAGAGCGGTTTGAGAAGTGGAGTCCCAAGATGCCTAAAGTGAACAGCAGCTACCTGAGCCGCTACAGCAGGCTGGTTGAATCGGTGGCCAGAGGTGCTGTCTTGAAGAAAGAGTGGTAATGTAAATATTTTTAATCGAGATATTTTTTAGAAGGAAATACCAGAATGGCGACGAATAGATAAGGTGATATGATGACCTGAGGACATGATGATAAAGAAGGGGGATAGTGATGGCCAAATATATTATTGACGTACGAAAAAGCTGGTGCAAGTCATGCGGTATCTGTATCGATTTTTGCCCTAAAGGTGTTCTGGGTTTTGACACTGAAGGGAAAGCAGCTGTTTTAGACCTGGAAAGCTGTACGGGCTGTATGATGTGCGAGTACAGGTGTCCAGACTATGCTATTAAAGTAGAAGGAAGTGAGAGCAATGAAGCGGCAAGTTAAACTGCTGCAGGGTAATGAAGCCTGTGCTATGGCAGCTGTGGCTGCAGGAGTACGATTTTTTGCCGGCTATCCTATTACGCCGGCCACTGAAATAGCGGAAATACTGGCCCAAGAGCTGCCCAAGGTGGGCGGGACCTTTATCCAGATGGAAGATGAGATTGCCAGTATGGCGGCAGTCATCGGCGCCTCTATCGGCGGAGTCAAAGGTCTCACAGCCACCAGCGGTCCGGGATTTACTTTG
This sequence comes from uncultured Peptococcaceae bacterium, assembly GCA_964637385.1. Classification (GTDB taxonomy): domain Bacteria; phylum Bacillota; class Peptococcia; order DRI-13; family DRI-13; genus Thermanaerosceptrum. The sequence goes on along the minus strand of CAZWTM010000010.1, from coordinate 15,582 downwards.
AAACAGGAGAATTTGGGCTATGCGGCAATGGTTCAGGTTCCTTGTGTCATTGTAAATGTGCAGAGGGGAGGACCCAGCACAGGTATGCCTACGCTGCCAGCCCAAATGGATGTAATGCAGGCCAGGTGGGGCACCCATGGAGACCACCCCATCATTGTACTTTGTCCTTCGACAGTTTACGAATACTACATGCTTACCATCAAAGCTGTAAACTTTTCGGAGATGTTGAGGATGCCGGTCATTATTCTCTCCGATGCAGTCGTAGGACATTTGCGGGAGAAAGTTGTTTTACCTGATATTTCGGAAATTGAGATAGTAGAGCGTAAGAAAGTAACTGTGCCCCCTGAAGAATTCTTGCCCTTTAAACCAGATGCCGATGATGTGCCGCCCTTTGTTTCATACGGTAAGGGCTATAGATATCACATGACCAGCAACAATTATGATGAAGGCGGGTACCCTGCCACTAATAATCATCAGGTTGCAGATAAACTGCTTCGTCGTTTGCACAATAAAATTGAAAAACGTCGTGGAGAAATTGTCATGACTGAAGAAATCATGATGGATGATGCGGAAGTGGCTATTTTTGCTTATGGCTGCACGGCCCGTTCGGCTTACAGCGCCGTGGAGACAGCCCGGGCTCAGGGATTAAAAGTGGGCCTCATCAAAGCTTTGACCCTCTGGCCTTTCCCCCGTGAAGTAGTGGAGAAGTACGGCGATAAAGTGCAGGCTGTAATTGTGCCTGAAATGAATATGGGTCAGTTAGTGGGTGAAGTGGAACGTGCTTTAAAGGATAAAAAGGCTGGGGTGCGTCCGCTAAACAGGTTTGACGGTAAAATGATTACGCCCGAGCAGATCGTCAGTGCCGTGAAAGAGGTGAAGTAAATGGCAGTTCATGTTCAGGATTATTTGAGAATGCATAAAATGCCCCATATCTGGTGTCCAGGATGCGGTACGGGTATTGCCCTTGGAGCAGTGGTTAGGGCTATTCATAATGTGGGCTATAGCCGGGATGAGGTAATAGTTATTACAGGGATCGGCTGTTCGGCCAGAACCAATGCCATCATCGATTTTAATACCTTTCAGACTACTCACGGCAGGGCCTTAAGCTTTGCCACCGGGTTTAAACTTACAAGGCCGGAGATGAAGGTTGTTGTCATAACCGGTGACGGCGACGGGGCAGGTATCGGCGGTAATCATCTGATCCATACTTGCAGGCGTAATATTGATATTACCACTATTTTAATCAACAACAGTATCTACGGTATGACGGGGGGACAGTACTCACCCCTTACTCCCCGGGGAAGTTATGCTACCACTGCCCCTTACGGGACAGTTGAACCCAGTTTTGATATCTGCAAACTGGCCGAAGGGGCCGGCGCCACTTATGTGGGCAGAGCGACGGCTTATCATGTTACTCTTCTAGAACAGCTCGTAACCAAAGCACTAAAACATGAAGGATTTTCTTTGGTGGAAGCTATTACCCAGTGTCCCATTGGTTATGGGCGGCGCAATAAGATGAAATCGCCCACCGAGATGTTGAAGTGGCAGAGAGAGCATGCGGTGAACGTAAAAGCTGCAGCCGGCATGAGTCCCGAGCAATTGGAAGGAAAATTCCTGATTGG
>CAZWTM010000010.1:0-13860 GCA_964637385.1 uncultured Peptococcaceae bacterium | reverse complement strand
GATGTGCTGGTGGCCTTAACTCAGGAAGCGGCCAATAAATTTGCCCCTACGGTGAAAGAACAGGGGGTATTGATAGTAGATTCCAGTGTGAAGATAAATGATCAGATCAAGGACAAAGTCAAGCTGTACAGTCTGCCAATTACCGAGATGGCAGTAAAAGTGGCCGGCAGTGAAATCGTTACCAATATGGTCACCTTGGGAGCACTGGTGGCTATTACCAAGGCGGTCAGCCGTGAAGCTCTGGAAAAAGCCATGTTCTCCCGGATTCCTAAAGGGACGGAAGAGGTGAACATGAAGGCCTTGGCCCAAGGCTTTGCTTTAGCAGAATATCTGGTATAACGGAAAGAATTTGCAGTGAGGGGGATTTTTATGGCAATTAAGACCAAGGAAGAATACATTGAATCTTTGCGCAAGATGAATCCCGTTGTCTATATGTTCGGTGAGCGGATTACCAATGTTGTAGATAATCCGCGCCTAAGAGCCGGCATCGAGGCGACTGCGGCCACCTACGAAGCCGCGAATATGGCGGAATATCGCCATTCGATGGTCACGGAAAGCCCGCTAATTGGCGAGGCGGTCAACAGGTTCACATTGCCCCCGGCTTCCATCGAAGATCTGGTGGCCAGAGTCAAGAACAACCGTATGCTGGGAGGACGTGTGGGCACCTGTTTCCAGCGCTGCACCGGCCTCGATTGTATGAGCGCCCTGTCCATCGTCACTTACAACATAGACCAGAAGTACGGAACAGAATATTACGCCCGTTTTCTGGAGTTCTTAAAGCATGTACAGAAGAATGATCTCACCTGCAATGCGGGGGTGACCGACGTTAAGGGAGATCGCTCCTTAAACCCCCACGAACAGCCGGACAAGGACATGTACCTGCGAGTGGTGGAGCGCCGTCATGACGGCATTGTAGTGCGCGGTGCCAAGGCCCACCAAACCGGTTCTCTCTCGTCTCACGAGATAATCGTGCTCCCCACACGGGCTTTAAAAAAGGAAGACAAGGACTATGCCGTTGCCTTTGCCATCCCCACGGACACTCGCGGGCTAATCCACGTGGTGGGAAGATCTACTCTGGACATGCGCGAGCTGCAGGGCTGCGACATCGGCAATACAAAATACTCGAAGTACTGTCCGACGGTTATTTTTAACGATGTATTCGTGCCCTGGGAGCGGGTGTTTATGTGTGGCGAGACTGAGTTTGCGGGTGACCTGGTAATGCGGTTTTCCGCCTTTCACCGGCAGAGTCACGGCGGCTGCAAAGCCGGAAAGATTGATTGCATGATAGGCGCGGCCCTAACGATGATGGACTATAACGGCACCGCTAAGTTGAGCCACCTAAGGCAGAAAATCATTGACATGATTCACCGGGCTGAAACTCTGTACGGGTGCAGCATTGCGGCTTCTTACGAGGGAAAACGGCAGCCCTCCGGTACATACTTTATCGATCCTGTTCTGGCCAATGCCTCAAAAATACACGAGGGCAAGGAAATGGCAGAAGTAGGACGTCTACTGGTGGATATTGCAGGCGGCTATGTCTGCGATTTGCCTTCAGATAGGGACCTGGCCAACCCCGAAATAGGTCCGCTGGTGATGAAGTACATGCAGGGAGCGGCTGGTGTGCCCGTCGAGAACCGAATAAAAATGCTTAGGCTGGTGGAGAAGCTGGCATTAGAAAGTGCCGACACTGTTTCAGACATTCATGGCGGTGGATCTGCAGAGGCGCATCGGATTACCATAATGCGAGAGACCGATCTGGAGGGCAAGAAGAAGCTGAGCAAAAGGCTGGCGGGAATCGAAGACTAATTTAGGTTTAAATACATGAAAGGAAGTGTTGATGACATGAAAAGAGTAGTTATTGCAAGTGCGGTACGGACAGCTGGAGGCAGGTTTGGCGGTAGCTTCAAGGATTTGACAGCAGTCGATTTAGGGGCTGCGGTTATTAAAGAAGCAGTGAAGAGGGCCGGTCTTTCTCCCCAGGCTATAGGGCAGGTAATTTTTGGCAACGGTTGGCAGGCGGGCGTTGGACCTAACCCGGCGCGAATATGTACTGTAAAAGGCGGACTCCCCGATAGCTGCCCAGCCTTTACTGTCAATATCCGGTGCGCTTCAAGCTTAAGAGCTATTCAATTAGGGGTCTTAAGCATTGCTGCCGGCGAAGAAGATATTGTGCTGGCGGGCGGTACTGAGTCCAGCACGCAGGTGCCATACATTCTGCCTGAAGCCAGGTGGGGGCAAAGAATGGGTGACACGAAAATATACGATGTCCTGCATAAGGACGGGTTTATGTGCCAGTTGGCCGGCATGCTCATGGGTAATACGGCTGAACTGCTGGCGGAAAGATATAAAATATCCCGGGAAGAGCAGGACAGTTTTGCGCTGGAGAGTCATTATAAAGCTGTGAACGCTATGGAAAAAGGCCTTTTCAAAGAAGAGATTGTCCCTGTCGAAATTAAGGACACGAAAGAAGTCAAGTTGATAGACACTGATGAGATTCCCAGGAAAGACGTCTCTTTGGAAAAGCTGGGCAAGTTGCCGCCGGTTTTTCTGAAAGAAGGCAGTGTCACGGCAGGAAACAGTTGTGCCTTGTGCGACGCGGCCTCGGCCGTACTCCTCATGTCAGAGGAAAAAGCGAGGGAACTGGGGGTAAAACCCATGGCACTGGTGCGTTCTTATTCATATGTAGCGCTTGATCCTAAGTATATGGGACTGGGTCCGGTCCTGGCCATACCAAAGGCCCTGGAAAAAGCCGGCCTGAAACTGCAGGATATTGATTTAATTGAATTAAACGAAGCGTTTGCTGCTCAGGTTATCGCCTGCGACAGAGAACTTAAGATAGATAAAGAAAAACTCAATGTACACGGCGGAGCCATAGCCCTGGGTCATCCTGTCGGAGCTACAGGAGCCAAAATACTGACCACCCTTCTCTATGCCCTTAAAAACCATGACAAGCATCTCGGTATCGTCAGCCTCTGCATTGGCGGCGGTCAGGGTGTAGCGCTGGTAGTGGAAAGATTGAACTAAAAATCAAAGAGGAGGGCATAAAATGCAAAAGATTTTCGTAATAGGGGCAGGGACCATGGGTAGGGGAATAGCCCAGGTTGCCTCCCAGGCAAAATATCTGGTATATATTTCGGATATCAACATTGATGTGGTCAAAAAGAGCTTGGACATGGTGAAAAGCGGACTGGACAAACAGGTAGAAAAAGGGAAAATGACGAAAGAAGAAGTGGAAGACATCATGGGTCGGATCAAACCGGTGGAAGGTATGGAAAAAGTCCATGAAGCCGATTTTGTCATCGAAGCGGTTTTGGAAGACGTGGTCTTAAAACAAAAGATCTTCAAAGAACTGGATGAAAAGACAAATCCTCAGGCCATTCTGGCCACCAACACCACTTCCTGTTCCATCACTGAAATAGCCTCGGCCACCAGAACCCCGGAACGCGTTGTAGGGATGCACTTTTTCAACCCACCTATCCTTATGAAGCTCGTGGAGATAATGCCTGGGATACTTACAGCCGATGAAACGGTTGAAAGAATAAGACATCTGGCCCTCAAAATGGGCAAAGATCCGGTGGTTACTAAAAAGGAGGGCCCGGCGGGAGTTACCAGCCGTATCCTGGCCGGTCTCCTCAATGAAGCCGTGTGGGTGCTGCATGAAGGCATTGCCACGGTGGATGCCATTGATAAAGCCATGGTATTGGGCTGTAACCACAGGATGGGACCGTTTGCCCTGATTGACCTCATCGGCGTAGATATTCACCTGGCCAAGACCCAGATGCTGTATAACAAGACCGGCGACGACAGGTACAGGCCGTGCTATCTCCTGGAACAGATGGTTCAGGCGGGCCTCCTGGGCAAAAAAGCGGGCCGGGGGTTTTATGATTATTCAAAAGACCCTGCTGAGCCGGTGGACTTCTTCAAAAAATAATGATGAATGCCAAACGAAGGTAGGTAAAAAGGATGTATAAACACCTGGTACTTGAAAAAGAAGAAAACATCGGCCTGTTGACATTGAACCGTCCTGAAATGAACGCTTTATGTAACGAGATGGTTGACGAACTGGATAAGGTCTTAATGACACTGGAACAAGACAGTGAGGTAAAGGTTTTAATTATTACAGGAGCAGGGAACAAAGCTTTTATGGCGGGTGCGGATATCCGTGAACTTGATAAAAGGGATTTTATCTTGGGACGCCAGCAGACCAAACGCCGTCAGGATGTTTACAATAAAATCTCCAATTTGCACGTGCCCACCATTGCAGCAGTTAACGGTTTTGCGCTGGGAGCAGGGTTGGAACTTGCCCTGGCCTGCAGTATCCGTATTGCCTCGGATAAAGCCAAGTTCGGCGCTCCCGAAGTAAATCTGGGGATAATCCCGGGAGACGGGGCCACCCAGCGGTTGCCCAGGGTAATCGGCCAGGGAAGGGCCATGCACATGATTATTACCGGGGAAATGATTACTGCCGAGGAAGCCCTGCAGTACGGCCTTGTTACAAAAGTGTTTCCGCCGGAGGGGTTGCTTGACGGAGCTAAGGAAATAGCTAAAACCATCATGAAAAAAGGCCCCCTGGCAGTCATGTACGCCAAAGAAGCTGTCAACAGGTCCCTTGATACCTCTCTTTTCGTCGGTTTAACCTTTGAGTCCTATCTTCATGCCCTGGCCTGCGCCAGCGAGGATAAGAAAGAAGGTGTCGAAGCTTTTCTTAATAAAAGAAAACCCGAGTTTAAGGGAAAATGAACGGAATTAAAGAAGTTTATAGATTAGGTTATCCTCAAGGTTTATCTGAAATTGCCTCAGGGAAGCTCTAATAAGTGAAGGCCCTCCCCTGTTAACCGAGGTTTTGTTATATTAAAAGAATATTTGTTGCATTATGACGAAATAAGAGATAATCTTATAATATCAGTAGGTTAGCAGAGGAGGGTATCACATGACACAGATTAGAAAAACGAAACTATATGAAGAAGTAATACAGAGAATTGAAGAAATGATAAAGACAAATCAGATGCAGCCAGGTGATAAACTCCAATCCGAAAAAGAACTTGCTGCTTACTTTGGAGTAAGTCGAATGGCTATCAGGGAAGCATTGAGTGCGCTGCAGGCTGCGGGTTTACTTGAAGTGAAACATGGTTCAGGCATATTTATTCGCAATGTAAATGAAAAACTAACTAATCCCCTTACCCTCAGGCTTTTGACAGATAAAGAGAACCTGTTAAACATCCTGGAGTTACGGAAAGGACTGGAAACTGAAGGCGCTTTCCTGGCTGCGCTACGGGCTGATGCTGCGGATCTTAGCAGACTTCACGAATGCCTGGAGGATATGGGTAAAGAAATCAAGAATGGCGGCAGCGCAGCCCAGGAAGACTTTAAGTTTCATTGTGCCCTCATGAAGGCCACCCACAATCCTGTCTATAGTAATGTATTTGATACGATATCCAATGTCTTCTATGAGGGATTATTATCAAGTCATGAGTATTTTAGGGTAAATCAGGGTCCCCGGTTGGTAGTCTTGGATGAACACAGGTTAATCTACGAAGCAGTTAAAAACAAGCAGCCGGAAAAGGCCCGGGAGGCCATGAGAAAACACCTGGAAAATGTCGAGGAAAAGCTGCGTAAAGTTGATTTTGTCTAGTTCCTGGTAATCTGAACTAGTGAGGTTAAAATCATGATATTTCCTAGAATATATAATGTTCGTCAGGTTTTTCCCCGGGAAAAAATCTGCGACATAGCCGGGGAGTTAAACACCCAGTTGGAGGAAGTAGGAGTCAGGTCCATCTTTTCACCGGGGGAAAGAGTTGCTATTGCCGTAGGAAGCAGAGGAATTGCCAATATCAGTGAAATTATCGGCGTACTGGTGGAGAAACTGAAGGTACTGGGTACGAATCCCTTTATCGTACCGGCTATGGGCAGTCATGGCGGAGCTACTGCGCAGGGTCAGGTCGAGGTTCTGGCCAGTTTGGGTATTACAGAAGGGACAGTGGGGGCCCCAATTGTCTCTGACATGGAAGTTGTGGAATTGGGGAAGACCGGCAGCGGGGCTACAGTTTATATGGATAAGAATGCATGGTCGGCAGACGCCATTGTGGTCGTGAACAGGGTCAAACCCCATACCAGATTTAAAGCGGAAAACGAAAGCGGTCTAATGAAGATGGTATCTGTGGGACTGGGCAAGCATAAAGGGTGCAGCCAGATGCATGCCTATGGCCTTTTCCCTACTGTTGTCGAAGCAGCCCGTTTGGCCTTAAGCAAAGCACCGATAAGGCTGGGGATTGGCATTGTAGAGAACTCTTACGATGAAACTGCCAAAATCGTAGCTGTAAAAAAAGAAGATTTAGAAGCGGTAGACGCCCAGTTGTTAAAGCTTGCCAAAAAGCTGATGCCCTCACTGCCCGTTGAAGATATAGACCTGCTTGTAGTTAAAGAGATAGGTAAAAATATCAGCGGTACAGGAATGGATGTTAACGTTCTGGGGAGGGTGACACAGCCTATTACTAATGAGGTTGATACTCCCAGGATAAAACGAATAGTTGCTCTAGAAATAACGGAAGCTTCCCACGGCAATGCCCTGGGGATGGGTTTAGCAGACGTTGTTCCCCGCCGTTTTGCAGATCAAATTGATTTTGAGGCTACCTACGCTAACGTTCTTGCGGCGGGAGTTCTTGACAGGGGTAAAATGCCGGTGGTTTGCAAGAATGACCAGGAGGCCATCACCGCAGCCCTTAAGTCTATTGAAAGGCTAGAACCCTCCAAGGCTCGCCTTATTTTTATCCGCAATACCCTGGAATTAAGCCATCTCAAAGTATCCGAGAGCATTTTGGCAGAAATAAGGAATCTGCCCTTTATCGAGGTTTTAGATGATGGCTTTGATCTGGGATTTGACGAACACGGTAATATAGCTGATAAGTGGTGGTGAATAACGTTATGAGACGCAACAGATTTAAACTGTTGCGTCTCATAATATTATGGGCAGTCATGGAGGAGGGACTCCGGAAGGACAGAGGGAGATCCTGACCAGCTTAAATATTACCGAAGAGACTCCTTAAAAAAGGCTGACTTGCCCGCCAAGGTTGTGCATATACCATTTAGCTTGTCGCCTAAGGCCTATGAGTAACAGCTTATGAAAAAGAACTAATTATAATATAATTGAGTTATCAGCAACAAATGAAATATGGAGAAAAAGAGATGTCTACTACAGACTGGCAGATTATCCTTTTGTCGGCTCTCCCGGTGACAGAGTTGCGGGCTACCATACCTCTGGCTCTGGCTATGGGTATGCCGCCCACCAGGGCTTTGATGCTGGCCATCTTCGGTAACCTTTTGCCCATCATACCCCTTATTTGCCTTTTGGAACCCTTGAGCCGCAAGTTGCGCCGGTATTCTTTTCTGGATAATCTTTTCCAAAAAGTATTAACAAGGACCCGGCAGAAAGGGAGTGGAGTGCAAAAATATGGAGCCTTGGGACTTTTGCTCTTTGTGGCAGTGCCTTTACCAGGTACGGGAGCCTGGTCGGGAGCCATTCTGGCTTGGTTTTTCGGGATCAAGCCCCTTTACTCCTTTTGGGCTTTAAGCGGTGGGGTGATCCTGGCCGGCCTGGCTGTGACCATGGCTAGCCTGGGATTGGTGAAAATGGCGGATTTTTTATATGACCTGAAGTATCTGACAGGATCACTGCTCTTGGCCATTTTTATCTACTTATTGTACAGGAAAAGAAAAAAAGAATAACAATGCTGGGAAAGTCGCTGCCCGTTACCCGATATCCGCTACCTGTTTGACATAAACCGTTAACAGTGAACGGTACTCATTGCCCATTAACCGTTAAGCGATTTCTGATAACCCACACCGATAGTGTTAGCGATACTTCATAATTAACTTTTCGGACATCGGGTGTCGGAAGTCGGATATCGGATCTCGAGAAGCGGGGAGCGGGAAGCGTATTATAAATAATTGAGGTAGGAGGTTGTGAAGTGTGAGAATTACTGTGCTGGGAGCAGGTCCGGCGGGTTATGCTGCCGCCTTGCGGGCTGCTCAGAAAGGAGCTAAAGTAACGCTTATTGAAAAAGAACGTCTAGGCGGTACCTGCCTGAACTGGGGATGTATACCCACAAAAGCCTGGGTGGAGAGCGCCCATCGCTGGAAAAATATCCGGGAAGCGGAGGAATTTGGTCTGGAATGCTCTCCGCAGGGGCCTAATCTGGAGGGAATTGTAGCCCGGAAGAACAAAATAGTAAATGACCTGGTGAACGGGATACAACAGTTAATGGCAAAACAAAAAGTCAATGTCTTAAAGGGTCAGGGAACAGTGATGAACCCCCGTCTTGTTTCGGTGGAGTTAGAAAATGGATCCCGGGAAGAGGTAGAGAATGATTATTTGATTTTGGCTACCGGATCTGTACCTGCCTCACTGCCTGTTCCCGGCCTGGACCTGCCGGGGGTAATGACCAGTAAAGAGGTGCTGGATCTAACAGAACTTCCTTCTTCCTTAGTGATCATCGGTGGAGGAGTCATAGGTCTGGAGTTTGCTAATATCTTTCAGAATCTGGGCAGTAAAGTTACGGTGGTGGAATTATTACCGCGTATCCTGCCGGACGTAGACGGAGAAATTGTCCGCCGTCTAATGCCCATACTTAAAAAGAATGGGCTGGATATTAGGGTATCTACGAAACTGCTGGAAATTAAAAAGCAGGATGACCAGTTGGCACTGAGCCTGGAAGGGAGTAAAGGAGTGGAGACCCTGACTGCTGAAAAAGTGTTAGTGGCGACAGGACGCATTCCCTCCCTGTCCGGGGTGGACGCCCCAGCCCTAGGTTTAGAACTGGATGGAAGGTTTGTCAGGGTAAATGCATATCTGGAGACCAATCTTCCTGGGGTATATGCCATCGGAGATATTGTAAAATCACCCATGCTTGCTCATGTCGCCACCGCTGAGGCTGAAACAGCTGTGGAAAATATCTTCGGAGAAAAACAGGCCATGGACTACTCGGCGGTGCCTTCCGCAGTTTACATCAGTCCAGAAGTGGCCTATGTAGGTCTGACAGAGGAAGAAGCAAAAGAACAGGGGCTGGCCTATAAGGTAGGCAAGTTCCCCTTTACGGCCAATGGCAGGGCTCTGACACTGGGAGAAGCCCAGGGTGTGGTAAAAATTATTGCGGAAGAAAACGGGCGTGTAGTGGGAGCCCACCTTTTAGGTCCCCAGGCTTCGGAACTGGTGGCGGAGCTGACTCTGGCCCTTCGCTGGGGGATTACTACAGAACAGCTCAGCCGGACCATACATGCCCATCCTTCTCTGGCTGAAGCTGTACTGGAGAGCGCCCACAGCGTCTTTGGGAAGGCGCTGCATTTTAGTTGATAGTTGGTAGTTGACAGTTGGTAGTAATTATTCGGTAGTTGGTAGTGGAATACTGTAGGGGATGAAAATATAGATAATGAAAATACAGAACAACCTCCGGAATTTTCCGGAGGTTGTTCTATTAATGGGGATTAACAACCAATACTATCAACTACCAACTAATTCTAGGTAAACGCCACCCTATCCCGCCCTTCTCAACCCAAATCCGTCTATAGCGAAAAAACAGTTTGGCTGGGCAAAAAAATTCTGTTTCCCATGAAAAAAGAGAAGGAAATTTTATCTCGGGGTAGAATATAGTGGTATAAAGTGGTGAAAAGTGGTTGATTGTGGATAGAAGTGGTGGTTATGTGGGGTGAGACAACTTGTTTACAGGTGAATACCAGCACTCCCTTGATGAAAAAGGCAGGCTTATCATGCCTGCTAAGTTGCGTGATGCCCTGGGAGACAGGTTTATGACCACCAAAGGCCTGGATGGTTGTCTCTTTGTTTACCCCTTGTCAGAATGGAAAATACTAGAGGAAAAACTTAAAAATTTGCCTTTTACGAATAAAGATGCCCGTGCTTTTGCCCGTTTCTTCTTTGCGGGAGCTACTGAATGCGAAATAGATAAACAAGGACGTGTTCTCATCAGTGCCAATTTACGGGAATATGCCGGTCTTCATAAAGATGTGGTGATAATCGGTGTAGGGACCCGCCTGGAAATATGGAGCAAGGAAGCCTGGGAAGGTTATAGCAGTGAGACAGAAAAGAGTTATGAAGAGCTGGCGGAGAAGATGGTGGATTTGGATCTGGGATTTTGAGGTGAAATAAGATGAACTTTCAACATACACCCGTTCTTCTCCAGGAAGTACTGGAGTACTTAACCCCCCTTCCCGGTAAAGTCATGGTGGATTGTACCTTAGGAGGGGGGGGACACAGCAGTGAAATTCTCAAAAGAATCCTCCCCGGTGGGAAATTAATTGCTCTGGATCAGGATCTGGATGCCATTAAGGCGGCCAGGGAAAAATTGGAATTTTTTGGTCGAGATAATTTTATCATTGTACATAGCAATTTTGTCCATCTTCCCAAGGTGCTCCAGCAATTATCTGTGGAAAAAGTAGATGGTATTCTCTATGATCTGGGAGTGTCATCATACCAGCTGGATCAGGGGGAAAGGGGCTTTAGTTATCTGCAGGATGCTCCTTTGGATATGCGTATGGACAGGACGAAACCAGGCAGTGCTTATGAACTGGTGAATAATGCTTCCCCTGAGGAAATAAGTGAAATTATCAGGGATTATGGGGAAGAGCGCTGGGCTAAAAGGATCGCCCAGTTCATTGTCAGGGAACGGGAAAAAAGTCCCATATATACCACGGGACAACTGGTTGAGATAATTAAAAAGGCCATCCCTAGTGGGGCCAGACGTGAAGGGCCCCATCCAGCCAAACGTACTTTTCAGGCCTTACGGATAGCAGTTAACAGGGAGCTGGATATCTTGCCTGAGGCTTTTAGCCAGGGGATCCAACGACTCAAACCGGGGGGAAGGATGGCTGTGATTACATTCCACTCCCTGGAAGACAGGATTACCAAAGAAACCTTTAAAGGATTGGCCAGGGGTTGCACCTGCCCAAAAGAGCTGCCTGTCTGTGTGTGTAACAATAAACCAAGCGTAAAAATACTTACCGGTAAACCGGTTTTACCCAGTGAAGAAGAAGTAAGAGTCAATCCCCGGGCACGCAGTGCAAAATTACGGGCGGTAGAAAAGCTTCCATAGTTCTAAAGAAGAGAGAAGGTGAATACCCTTGATATTAGCGAGCAAACGAGCTGTCGGATCTGATTATGTTTACCAGCCTTATTACCAGGAACAGCTACAACCACAGAGACAAAGGAAGGTCAGAATTAAAAAACGTCCTTCTCCCCTCTTCGTTGTAATTCTGGGAATTTCTCTTATTAGCATGATGTTTCTTACCGGCCTGTCTTATACCTATCTGAAAGCACGTATAGCCCATCTTAACTGGCAAATCAATCAGGGCAAAAAGGATATTGCGGCTATGCAAGTACAGAATGAAAAGTTAAAATTAGAGATAGCGAGGCTTAAGTCTCTGGATCGCATCGAGAAACTGGCTACTGCTCAGATGGGGATGATTAAAGACCCGGGAGTAGAGTATCTTGCCATGAAAGCCGCCAGTTCACCAGTACAGGCTTCCCAGACGGAAAGAGAATTGCCCGAAGAAATTGTTACAAACTCTTCTCAGGACAGCATCATTGCAACCATTGCGAGGATTGTAGCAGAGAAGGCTGGAGTTAGAAAAGGGTAAGACAGCATATGGAGTGAGGAAGTTGTCCAGTACAGTTACCATCCGAAAAAGGATAGGCATTATATTTTTAGGCTCCATGGGACTTTTGCTTATTTTGTCCTTACGCCTGATCTGGGTGCAGTTTGTCATGGGGCAGGAATTAAAGCAAAAAGCCTTTGATGCACGTTTCCGCAATGTGGAGGTTAAAGCCAAGAGGGGAATTATCTATGATGCTAAGGGGAAACCCTTAGCTATTAGTGTTAGTACAGATTCTTTTTATGCCATCCCTGCCCAGGTAAGAAAAGCCAATAAGGTTGATGAAACAGCTGCCAAGATATCCCAGATTCTGGGTATGGATCAGGCCAGAGTAAAAGAGTTAATTACCAAGAAACAGGCTTTCGTCTGGTTACAGCGCCATGTCCCCGATGAAAAAGCGAAAGCTTTGAAGGCACTCAACCTGGAAGGGATAAATTTTGTAGAAGAGCCAAAAAGGTTTTACCCTAAAGGGGCACTGGCAGCCCATGTTCTGGGGTTTGCCGGTATTGATAATCAGGGGCTTAATGGTATCGAAATTACTTATGATAAAATTCTTAGTGGTGTTCCCGGTACGATTATGGTGGAATATGATGCGAAAGGGCAGGAGATACCCGATGCGCTCCACAAATACGTCCCGCCTCAGGATGGTAACAGTATCTATTTAACCATCGATGAAACTATCCAGTATATCGTAGAGCGGGAACTGGATGCCACTATGAAATTAAGAAAACCCAAGAGGGCGGGAGCCATTGTTATGGACCCCAAAACCGGAAGGATTTTGGCCATGGCGGCGCGGCCCACTTTTGAACCTAATAAATATAAGGATTATGATGCTGCTTTATGGCGTAACTTTCTTATTTCCGATGCCTATGAGCCAGGCTCCACCTTTAAAACCATTACGGCAGCAGGGGCCCTGGAGGAAGGTGTTGTCAAACCCACGGACAGATTTTATTGTTCTGGATACATTAAAGTTGGCAAAGAAACAGTCAACTGCTGGCGGAGGGGACGTCCCCATGGCAGCCAGAGTTTTATTGAGGGAGTGCAGAATTCCTGCAACCCGGTATTTGTAACAGTAGGACTTCGAGAAGGTAAAGAAGTGTTTTATCGCTATCTGTACGGCTTTGGTTTTGGGAAAAAGACAAACATTGAACTGCCCGGCGAGGCTACCGGTATCCTTGTTCCCAAAGAGCGGGCCAAGGACATTGATCTGGCTACCATGTCCATCGGGCAGGCCAATGCCGTAACCCCGATTCAACTGCTTACGGCTTTTGCCGCCATAGCCAATGACGGCTGGTTGATGAAACCCCAGCTGGTCAAAGAAATCCGTGATAAGGACGGAAACTTAGTAAAAGCTATTGAACCCGAGAAAATCAGACAGGTTATTTCGCCCGAAACTTCTCGCACCCTTTTGAATATCCTGGAAACAGTGGTGAGTCAGGGTACCGGCAAAAACGCCTATGTTGAAGGTTATAGAGCCGGGGGGAAAACGGGAACGGCTCAGAAAATTATCCCTGGCGGGGGGTACTCCAGCACCGAATTTATCGGTTCTTTTATGGGCGTGGCTCCGGTAAATGATCCCCGTCTGGTGGTTTTAGTCATTGTGGATTCACCGGAAGGCGTTTATTACGGCGGGCAGGTAGCTGCCCCGGTCTTTAAAAATATTGTGCGGGATACTTTGCGTTACTTGCAAGTTCCTGCCCAGGTGGAACCGGAAAAGTTAACCCGAAGTAGCCAACAAACAGTCCGCGTGCCAAATTTGATAGGGATGGATATCAAGGATGCCCGTCATTCCCTGGAAAAATTAAAATTAAAACTCGATATTTATGGTGACGGGACCAAAGTAAAGGCTCAGCTCCCGCTGCCGGGTAGTATCCTCTCCGAGGGTGGTAAAGTGATTCTCTATACCAGTGTGCCAGCGTCCGGGGGCCAACCGGAAACCGTGGCGGTACCGGATTTGACAGGCAAGACTCTGGCCGAGGCTAAAGAAATCATTAAGCTTTTAAATCTTAACCTGGAAGTACGGGGGAGCGGGGTTGTGGTCCGCCAGGAACCTGAACCGGGAGCCCAGGTTGCTGTAGGCAGCACCATAACTGTGCTGATGGAACCCCAGTTCCCAACAACCGATGTCCCTGCGGGACCGTAACCTGTACGCTTTCCGCTTACCGTTTTCCGACTTCCGATTTTTAGGATATTCAACTTAGT
>CAZWTM010000009.1:0-54435 GCA_964637385.1 uncultured Peptococcaceae bacterium | reverse complement strand
GACGATGAAGAACGTCCTCACTTAGAAGTTGAAGATAATCAAATATTAATTATCATTAGTGTACCAATAACTCAACCAAAGCCTGTAATGTACGATACAATCCCCCTAGGCATTGTCATTACTGAAGATCATATTGTTACAACCTGTCTTGAAGATTTAAGTATCTTACACGATTTTTCCCAGGGTAAGGTAAAAGGTCTTGCTACCTTTAAGAAAACCCGCTTTGTTTTTCAAATTCTGTATAAAAATGCATCCCTGTACCTTAAATATCTGCGGGAGATTAACAAGAAAACAAATGAGATAGAACTTGAACTCCACAAATCTATGAGAAATCAAGAATTAATTAGGCTTCTAAATTTGGAAAAAAGCCTGGTATATTTTACAACTTCCCTCAGGTCCAATGAATTGGTTATGGAAAAACTGCTCCGTAGTAAAACTATAAAGATGTATGAAGAAGACCAGGACTTACTGGAAGATGTTATTATCGAAAACAAGCAGGCCATAGAAATGGCTGACATTTACAGCAACATTCTCAGCGGGATGATGGACGCCTTTGCGTCGATAATATCCAATAACCTGAACATTGTAATGAAGTTTTTAGCTGCAATTACTATTGTTTTGGCCTTACCAACTATGGTGGCAAGCTTTTTTGGTATGAATGTTCCCGTGC
Source organism: uncultured Peptococcaceae bacterium (assembly GCA_964637385.1). Lineage (GTDB taxonomy): Bacteria > Bacillota > Peptococcia > DRI-13 > DRI-13 > Thermanaerosceptrum. The sequence continues at coordinate 53,765 of CAZWTM010000009.1, read as the reverse complement.
CCTTTCAGGAATCACCTCATGGGTTTGTTATTGCTGTGGGTATATCTACACTTTTATCAGCATTGGGTGTTATGTATCTGGCCAAAAAAGATATGTTTTAAATATGAGGTCTCTTTACTAAAACAGGAAGGGGTATCCCGATAGGGATACCCCTTCCTGTTATGCCAGGCAATTACTATGAGAAGAACCTACTTAGGCAACATCACCGCGCCGGTACTGGCAGAAGTCACCAGTGAAGCATAACGGCGCAAGAAAGAGTTGGCAGGCACTCTTGCCTCGGGTTTTACCCATTCGTCCAGGCGTTTTTGAATTTCTGTGTCATCCAGCTTGACATTGAGCTTTCTTTGAGGCATATCGATCTCAATGATATCACCCTCTCTAACCACGGCGATGGGCCCTTTTTCTGCCGCCTCCGGGGAAATATGCCCGATGGAGGCCCCCCTGCTTCCACCTGAAAATCTGCCGTCAGTTATCAGAGCCACTTCTTTATCGAGGCCCATTCCACTTAAGGCGGCTGTTGGGCTTAACATCTCCCGCATACCGGGTCCGCCTTTCGGTCCTTCATAACGAATGACAATAACGTCCCCTTTGTTAATTTTACCCCCCATAATAGCGGCAAAGGCATCTTCTTCCGAATCAAAGACCCGGGCCGGTCCTTCATGGACCAGCATTTCGGGTACCACGGCCGACTGCTTTACTACCGCTCCGTCGGGGGCCAAATTACCCCGCAAGATGGCGATTCCCCCTTCGCTACGGTAAGGGTTATTCATGGGCCTGATCACTGAGGGATCAAGGACCTTAGCGGCAGCAACAGATTCGGAGAGGGTTTTCCCTGTCACTGTCAGTTCTTGTCCCTGCAGCAACCCTGCTTCATCCAATTGTTTAAGTACAGCCGAGATACCTCCTGCTTCATAAAGGTCACACAGGCGATGCTCACTGGCGGGGCTGAGCTTACAAATATTCGGTACTCTGGTACTTATTGTATCAAATTCTTCTAAAGAAAGCTTAACACCCGCTTCATGGGCTATGGCCAGTAAATGCAGCACCGTATTGGTGGAACCGCCAATAGCCATATCCAGGGTGATGGCATTGCGGAAGGCATTTAGGGTCATGATATCCCGGGGGCGAATATTTTTCTTCAAAAGCTCCACGACCTGGATACCGGCTTTCTTGGCCAGGGCCTTACGCAAGCCATAAGGCGCCGGTATGGTTCCATTTCCAGGCAGGCCCATGCCCAGGGCTTCCGCCAGACAGTTCATAGAATTGGCCGTATATAAACCGGCACAGCTGCCGCAGGATGGACAGGCGGCCTGTTCCATTTCCCTTAAAGTTTCCTCCGATATTTTCCCCTGGGCACAGGCCCCCACAGCCTCAAAGGCACCTTTGATGAGGTCGGTTCCCTCTCCTCCGTATCTTCCCGACAACATGGGCCCACCACCTACATAAACAGCGGGTAAATTGAGCCTGGCCGCCGCCATCAGCATGCCGGGTACAATCTTATCACAGTTCCCGATCAGAACCATGGCATCAAATTTATGGCCAATCATCATGGCTTCGATAGAATCGGCAATGAGTTCTCTGCTGGCCAGCGGGTATTTCATCCCGCTGTGATTCATGGCAATGCCGTCACAAATACCGATGACGGGAAACTCAATGGGAGTTCCGCCGGCTGCAGATATCCCCAATTTTGCCGCCTGGGCCAATTCATTGAGATGAAAATGTCCGGGAATTACTTCGTTATGGGCATTCACTACCGCCACCAAAGGCTTGGTTAAATCCTCCGGTGTATAGCCCATGGCATAAAATAGGGAACGGTGCGGGGCCCGGGCGATTCCCTTTGTCACTTGATGACTTTCCATCACTTATAACCTCCTTAGCATTTAAAAGATTATATTGTAAAACAAGGGTAAATATGTGACTAGCATCAAAACAACGATTAAACCAATCATGAGCGGAACCACGGCTTTACTTATCTTCTCGATGGATATTCCCGAAATGGTACTGGCCACATAAAGATTGATGGCTACTGGCGGTGTCACCATGCCGATGGCTAGTCCCAGGACAATGATCAGACCGAAATGAATCAGGTTAATCCCTAACTGGTTCATCAAGGGCAGGAATACGGGGGTGAGAATAATCAGGGCCGAAGCGGTTTCCATAAAAACACCCGCAATCAGGATGACAATGTTCACTAAGAGCAGTAAGACATATTTATTAGAGGACAGGGCCAGGATTTTCTTGGCAATCAGGGACGGAATCTGCCAGTTGGCCAGTATCCAGCTTAAAGCAGTAGACGTGGCAATGATAAACATGATAACCGACATTGTAATAGCCGACCGGACCACTAAGCGGAATATATCACGCCAGCTCATATCTTTGTAAATAAAGATGGCCACAAACAAACCGTAATCAACGGCGATGACGGCCGCTTCCGAGGGAGTGAAATAGCCGGAGAAAATCCCGCCTAAAATGATAATCGGCATTAAGAGCCCCCAGATAGCTTCCTTAAAGGTTTTCCAGATATTTTTGCCGCTAAAGGGTGACCCCTGAGGGTAATTATTCTTATAAGCCACATAGAGGGCGATCGAGATTAAACTTAAGCCCATCAGTATCCCCGGGATAAAGCCGTTTAAAAACAGACGTGCCACTGACTGGTCAGCTATTACGGCATAGAGGATCATGGGGACAGAAGGGGGGATAACCACACCTGTGCAACCCCCGGCTGCCACCAGGGCCGCTGAAAAAGAGGGGTTATAGCCTTTCTTACTCAACTCCGGTATGAGGGGTGTCCCTACGGCTGCAGTAGTAGCCGCACCTGAACCGGAAATAGCTGCAAAAAACATGGAGGCTAATACGGAAACGACCCAGAGACCTCCTTTTAAAAAACCCAGGATAGAATCGGCAAATTGCACCAGCTTTTCGGAAATTTTGCCCTGAGCCAGGAGGTCACCGGCCAGAATAAAGAAAGGTACGGCCACCAGGGGAAAAGAATCAGTCCCGGCAAACATCCTTTGGGGGAGAACAATTAGAGAAATATCCTGGGTGGAGAGTACTACCAGGGATGTAATCCCTATGGCTATGGCTACAGGTATACCAAGTACGAGCAGTATGAAAAAGGTTCCGAAGAGGAGCGTGATCATGCTGAGACCTCCTTTCCTGAGATACGGAGCAGGTCGGAAAATATGCCGCTCACGGCATGGATACTCATAATAATTAGACTGGCGGGAATAGCCGAGTAAACGTATTTCATCGGTAAGCTCATGGCAGGAGAAATCTGGAAGACCTGGAGCTTCATCATCTGCCAGCCATAGTAGGTAATAACACTAAAAAAGCCAATGGAGATGAGATATGTGAGTATCGAGAAATAATGCTGGTACTTCCTGGGGAAAAGACCGACAAGAAAGGTGATAGCAATGTGGTTACCGCGTTTATAGGCCATGGTGGCCGCAAAGAAGGTCCCCCAAACTAAAAGATACCTGGTGAGTTCTTCACTCCAGGCCAGGGCCGTAAAAAACACCCGGCAAATCACCTGTAACGTAGTTACGGTAACCATTCCAACAATGATAACAAAAACGAGATACTGGATGAGTCGATCTACAGAATCACTAAACCGGGAAAACATTGCAGCGATTTTCTCCATAGAAAATTCCTCCATGCAAACTAAAATTAGATGTGGCACCAGAGGGTGCCACATATGGACTACTTCTTCGCTTTGTTGATCTCTTCCAGGAGGGTGCCGAATTTAGAGCCGTATTTTTCATAAACCGGTTTTACCGCCGCCTGGAAGGCCGCCAGGTCTGGTTCGATAATCTCCATGCCTTTCTCTTTTAGTTCTTTAAGCTGTCCCGCCATCATGTCTGCATTCCATTTACGTTCATGGGCAGCAGCTTCCTGGGCAGCTTTCACAAAAATCTCCTGGGTAGTTTTGTCGAAAGAATCAAATACTTTCTTGCTCATTAAGAACAGGGCCGGAGCATAGGTATGTTTCGTCATGGATAAATACTTCTGAGTTTCATTTAATTTAAAAGAATAAATAACGTTCACCGGGTTTTCCTGACCGTCAATGGTCTTTTGCTGTAAGGCGGTTAAAGCTTCCGTCCAGGCCATGGGCACGGCGTTAGCCCCCAGGGTCTTAAAGGTATCGATGTACACAGGGTTTTCCATAACCCTGATCTTTAAGCCTGCTAGATCAGCAGGTGTTTTTACCGCTTTTTTGGAGTTGGTCAGATTTCTAAAACCTCGTTCTGCATAAGCCAAGCCTTTTAAGTTAATGGTTTCCAGCTTGTCTAAAAGCTTTTTACCCACTTCACCATCCAAAACCTTATAGGCTTCCTCGGGAGAGGCAAAAAGGAAAGGCATTTCAAAAGCGGCCATTTCCGGAAGGAAGTTGGCCACGGGCCCATTGGTGATTACACCCATATGCACCGTTCCCATTTGCATACCTTCGATAAGAGTACGTTCATCACCCAAAGTAGCATTAGGATAGAGCTCGATTTTAACCATCCCTTTGGTCCGCTCTTCCACAAGCTCTTTGAATTTGGTAGCAGCAATGTGGAATCCGTCTTTTTCATTAACAACGTGAGCCAATTTAATTACTTTAGGTTCACTTTTTGCTGGTTCGTTTTTGGCTGGTTCCTGCTTGGCAGGTTGTCCCCCACAGGCGGTCAGGGCAAAAATCAAAACGGTAAACAATGCGATGACTCCTAGGATTTTCTTTCTCATCATAACTCCCCTTCTTAAAAAATGTTTTTGTTTAAGTATTCTATATCAGGAATCATAATCCTGCCTGTTATTGAACAAAATCCCATTAGAAAATTAAATAGTTAATACAAATTTAAGATTTCTTTTTCTTAATGAAACGATTTTTAAAATTAAGCAGGAGATTCCTTTTGCCTGTGGAAATACTTTTTATGCAAAAGTTTTCTTTAAATAAGGAGGCCGCTAAGATGAGTGGTGAGATCAGTATAAATCTTACAAATAGCCCCAAACCCAAACCAAAAGACGACCAGCTGGGATTTGGGAAAATATTTACAGACCATATGTTTGTCATGGACTATGCCGAAGGTAAAGGCTGGCATGATGCCAGAATCGAACCTTATGGTCCTTTCCCCATGGAACCTGCCAACATCGTTCTCCATTATGGCCAGGCCATTTTCGAAGGAATGAAAGCTTATCGTACTGTAGATGGCAAAATTAAGATCTTCAGGCCCAAGTCTTACCTGTCCAGGCTGAATCGCTCGGCAGAACGGCTATGTATCCCCGCCATCGATGTGGAATTTGTCTTGAAGGGTCTTAAAAAATTGCTCAGCATAGAAAAAGACTGGGTACCTTCCGGGGAAATGACTTCTTTATATATCAGACCCTTTATTATCGGTACCGATTCCTTCCTAGGGGTTAAGCCCTCGTCTACCTACCGGCTATTTATTATCCTTTCACCCGTAGGCGCTTATTACCCCGAGGGATTTGAACCTGTAAAAATCTGGGTTGAGTCCGAATATGTCAGAGCCGTAAAAGGGGGTTTGGGCTTTGCCAAAACTCCCGCCAATTACGCCGCCAGCCTCCTGGCTGCAGAGGAAGCGAAAAAGAAAGGCTACACCCAGGTGCTCTGGCTAGACGGTGTAGAAAAGAAATACATTGAAGAAGTAGGCACCATGAACATCTTCTTTAAAATCAATGATGAATTGATTACTCCTCCCCTGGAAGGAAGTATTCTGGGCGGCATGACCAGGGACTCTGTTATCCGTGTGGCTCAGGAGTGGGGTTTAAAAGTCAGCGAGCGTAACATTTCTATCGAAGAAGTCTATGGGGCCCATGCCCATGGTACGCTCCAGGAGGTTTTCGGTACAGGTACAGCTGCCGTTATCTCTCCTGTTTCCCTCCTAGACTGGAACGGTAAGGTCATCACCATTAATAACGGTGAGACCGGAGAGACATCCTTGCGTCTCTATAATGAAATTACCGGTATCCAGTACGGTAAGCTTGCCGATAAATTCGGCTGGATGGAAGAAGTAGATTAAAGTAGACGGGCCCTTCCTTTTCGGGAGGTCCCTTTTTATAATTATGCACAAGGAGGTATACGAAATGCCGGCTTTCCGTCGGGAGATAGTAAAGGCATTAAAATAACACCTTTTCTCCCTCCACTGGAACTGGCTATAACCCCGTCATCTAGAAGACCCGGCTCACAGCCGGGTCTTTCTTCAACAATTTATTTCCACTTTATATGCTTTAAGCCAGGTGTTGACCTGAATAAGGTAAGCAAAGAGCTGGGGCCCTTTCATCAACTGGCCGAACCAGGGACGGTCAAAGATTTCTACAGAGGATTCCACCATTTCTCTGACATACGGTATATTGATGACATCAAGCAAGGGTGAAGTGGCATCATCCAATATCTCTAGAAGGGCCGACCGTACTGCCTCCATATAAGCAGCATTGTGGGTCTTGGGGTAAGGGCTCTTGCGCCGTTCCAGCACATCGCGGGGCAGCAGTCCTTTCAGGGCCCGGCGCAGGATACCCTTGGCCCTCCCCTCTACAGTTTTCATTTCCCAGGGAATATTCCAGACATATTCCACCAGGCGGTGGTCACAGAAGGGCACGCGAACTTCCAGGCCGGTAGCCATGCTCATGCGGTCTTTGCGGTCTAACAAAGTACTCATAAACCAGTTGAGATTGAGGTAGAAGATCTCCCGTCTCTTTGCCTCCAGGGGGTTCTCTCCTTCTAACCGGGGTACTTCGGCAATGGTTTCTCTATGTCTCTGGGATATATACTCCTGGGGTTGAAAAGATTTGAAAATCCCCGGTTTAAATAATTTGATTCTTTCAGCCAGGGAACGCACCCAGGGGAAGGTATCAGCCAGTAAGGCTTCTTCATTATGGAACCAGGGGTAGCCGCCAAAAACTTCATCGGCACATTCCCCGGAAAGGGCCACAGTTGCTTCTTTCTTAATTTCCCGGCAGAAAAAGAGTAAGGAAGAATCAACATCAGCCATCCCGGGAAGATCCCGGGCGATGGTTGCTTCATTCAGGGTTTCCACCAGTTGAGGGGTATCCACCATGACTACCTTTTGCCGGGTACCCAGGTAACTGGCTACCCGTTCAATCCAGGGTGCATCGGCATTGGGCTGGAACTCGCTGGCCTTAAAATACCGGTCATTGTCTTTATAATCTATGGAAAAGGTACGCAGTGTCCCCATCCCTCGTTTGGTAAATTCCCGGGCGGCAATGGCGGTAATCGTGCTGGAATCAAGGCCCCCCGAGAGAAAGGTGCAAACAGGCACATCCGCCACCAACTGACGTTTAATGGAATCCTCCACAAGGTATCTTACTCTGGCAGTGGTTGTCTCCAGGTCATCAGGATGGGGTAAACTCTGCAAGGTCCAGTATTTGATGTGACGAATGCCGTTTCTATTGTACAGCACACTGTAACCTGGACGGACTTCGTAAACATCCTCATAGACCCCATGTCCCGGTGTACGGGCCGGACCCATAATTAAAACCTCGGCCAGGCCTTCTTCCCCTACTACCGGTCTTACGGCGGGGTGGGCTAAAATGGTTTTTAATTCGGACCCAAAAATAAGCGCTTTACCTCTCACAGTATAAAAAAGCGGTTTTACCCCCATGCGGTCTCGGGCCATAAAAAAGGTCTGTTCTGCATCATCCCAGATACCAAAAGCATAAATGCCATTAAATCTTTCCACACACTGGGGACCCCATTCCATATAAGACACCAGCAATACTTCCGTATCACAATTGGTTGAAAAAACATAACCCCGGCTCTCCAGTTCCCGGCGTAATTCCGGCGTATTATAGAGTTCCCCATTGTAGGTCACCACATAGGTTTTCCCTCCCCGCTTTCTCACCATGGGCTGAGCCCCCCCAGCAGGGTCAACCACGCTTAGACGGCGATGCCCGAAGGCGGCGTGGGTGGACAGCCATTTTCCCGTATCGTCAGGTCCCCTGGGCGCCAAGGTCTCAGTCATCTTATCGATAATTTGTTCCTGTTTGGTTAGATCTAATTCCCAGTCAATCCAGCCTGTAATACCACACATGCGTAAGAATACCCCCTTATGTTTTGTCCAAAATGAAACGCCCTTCAAAAAGTCTTTTGTTCGACATTTTGAGGGCGCCATTGTCCTCAAATCATTTTGAACTTTTTTGCAGTACATAATATGCAGGGGGTAAAATGATGCTACAGTTTTTTGTTCCCATATCTCATTTTTCTTTTTGCCAGTTGGGGTGATGGACTTTTACCCATTCTTTGGCCACTTTACCGTGCCAGATAATCCCGATGGTACCGGGGTTGGCGAAGCTGCCAAGATAAGCGTGCCCCAAGACGGCGGCAATTAAAATTACCGACGACAGACCATGGATGTTGTTGGCCCAGAGTAAGGCAGGAATGCTAAACTGCCCGGGAAACATCAAAATATAACCTGTTACTATAATGACCAGGGAGAAAATGGTATTAAACCAGTAAAAAACCTTCTGCCCGGCATTAAAACGGCCTGCCGATACATGGGTTTCTTTTTTGTTGAGATATCCACCCATCTGTTGAAACCATTCCTACCGAAACTGTGATCACGGGTAATATGGTGAAAGGGGTCGGTGGGGTTCTTCCACATAATCTTATCCACATCCAGCGCTTCGCCTTGATGACACTTGGCACATACCTCCTGGGACGATCCTTTGACAAGAAGTCACGTATCTTTTGCTCCTTTCACGGAACTGTTACATATAAAATGCTAATCCCGGCCGATATTTATGCACAATTTATTTCCACTATTAGGCAGTCACCTTCTTTTTGCCGTCACATATATTCATCACAGAACCCTGCTCCATACCAATATGTGTACCCGGCTCCTCTCTTACCGTTTCACAAAGGGTTTTACGGAGCCAGTTGGAGAAAGATGTTTTTCTCCCTCACATAGGAGAAATACCCGGCAGGAATAAAGAATAATACAATGAAAATAGTGCGAATACTTAATCATCACTAATACAAGATATGGTAAAATAATGGTATCTTTATGAAAGGATAAGCTTATGACGCTTGGCACAATTATTTTAATCCTGGTTGTCGGCATCATTGCCGGTTTCATGAATACCGTGGCCGGAGGAGGTTCCCTTCTCACCATGCCTATGTTGATTTTTCTGGGGATGCCCTCGGCCCTGGCCAATGGTACCAACCGTGTGGCTTTAACAGTGCAGAGCATTAGCGCCGCCATCAATTTTCGCCGGAAAGGTTATTTTGATTTAAAGCTTGGCCTTACTTTAGGTCTACCGGCTATGCTAGGCTCTTATATAGGCGCCAGGTTAGCCATTGATCTTCCCGATGCCGTTTTCAACAAAATCTTAGCGGGTGTAATGCTCGCTGTCCTCTTTCTTATAGTGCGGCAACCCAATAAAGCGATAAACGCACCGGAAGTAGAACTGACTCCTGCCCGTCGTCTGCTAGCCATCATCATTTTTTTCTTTGTGGGTATGTATGGCGGTTTTATCCAGGCGGGCATCGGCTTTATTATCATTGCCAGCCTCTCGCTCTTAACGGGAATGTCTCTGGTGAAGATCAACAGTTTAAAGAACTTCGTGGTTCTCTTCTATATGTTTATTTCCCTGGTGGTCTTTATCTGGGAAGGCAAGGTGGACTGGGTGCTGGGCCTCACGCTTTCCGTCGGTAACGGTATCGGCGGCTGGATAGGCAGTTCCTTTGCCGTAGCAAAGGGAGACAAATGGATTCGCATGTTCTTGATTATTGTGGTCAGCATCATGGCGGTCAAACTCCTGGGTGTATTTGAGCTGGTGAAAAAGCTTTTTTAAAAAACAAACTCTTGGAGCTAAATCGAGTAAGGTAAAGCCGAAGTAATTTGCTTCAGCTTTATCCTTCTCACCCCTTGTGTTTCCACTTGTTTGGACCTACCCTCTCTAAGGGATGATACCGGGCTTCTCCGGTTAAGTTTACCTGCCTGAATCTGAACCCATCCGTCCTAACTCCTCAGGTTATCCAGCTTTTGGGCTTTCCCACTTTGTGCAAGGTTACCCACCTGACGAGCCAACCTCGGTTCGCTTGCGCTATGTTCCAGATTCCCCCTTCAGCTTCCTTCAGACCTCACCGTTGGCCAGTGACGCCCTTGCTTACAGGTTGTCTTCCCGCTGGTTAGGTGACAGGGGTCATGAAGGCAGAGCCTATCTAGTCTATAGTTATCAGCACTTTGGCTGGATGCGCAAAGGAATATTCTTTAACAAAGAAGAAGCCATCAAAAACTGTAAAATGCTGATGTTTCCCAGTTGTGTCTTGCGCTATCTAAAGAGAGTGGAAGTGGAACAAAACCATCTGGTCACAAATTTGACTAATATTGCTTTAGTATCAAAGGAACTATAAGATTAAACCCCAGGGGTTCTTATTGCCCTGGGTCTTCGTATAGTCTAGGGATTAATGACAGCCATCTTTGACGGGGGTTCAGGATCTGGTCCTCATTCTTAATTTATTTTAATATATTCCTTAACGATTGACGTTTTTTTTTCAATAATCTCCAGGATCCTCCGGGCTGGTCCTCTTGGTAGGTTAATACCCTAATTAGGGGTATAATATAACCAAAAGCAAGAATTTCCTTTCCATCCTTAAATAATCTTGCTTGACATTATTCTGTTCCCATGCTAAGATATTTCTTGTCACAAAACAATACATGCGGAAGTGCTGGAATTGGCAGACAGGCACGTTTGAGGGGCGTGTGTCGCAAGGCGTGTGGGTTCAAGTCCCACCTTCCGCACCAGCTAAGACGATGAAAGGCTTACGGGATTCTCGAAAGGAGAAAACGTAAGCCTTTTTTGTTGCGGGTAGAAAATACAAAGACAACCAGAGCAAAACAAAATTAATACCAGATATTGGAGTTCCTGAGCAATTTCTTAACAAACAACAACTTTTAACGGCCAACCATTATCTTGTATTAAATTCCTTACATCCACGATAAGTCCCCCTATATCAACATTTCGGCTAACGTTTCGCATATTGCCGACGCGTCCCACTACATCTAATCTTGGCAAGTGTCGCGAATGCCGTGTTAGACACCGTTCCGGTTCCCAAAAACGTTAGATCCTTGATGTGTATCCACGAAAGCCATTGATTTCCCGTACCCAGCGGGCCACCTATGTAGAATTTAAAAGGCATTACCATTCTGTTGAGAGCCTCTCCTCTTCCCAATACTACGCCAATCCGAATAGTTACGACTCTGGTCAAATCGCTTTAAACCTTGTATGCTTCCTTTTCCCAATCCCAGCAAACTTGAGCCAGGAAATCCTGTCCCGCTTCTTCAAACTCAGTTATTTCATCATCTTGACGAGGTCCATAAAATCCAACTGCTGAAGCGTTAATTAGAACTTTCAGCTGATGGTAATGACTATGTCAATTTCTTGTAGCTCACTAATAGATGATAGAGGCTTGTTGTTGTCCCATTCAACGGGGCGTATTATCATGGAGGGTACAGGACGAGAACTACTGCAAAGCGATATTGTGAGAAGTGCTTATCTGGGTATGTAAGAAGAAATTAAAAGCCCTTTGGAGATCTAAAGATACACCAAAGGGCTTTTAATCAATTTGCCTGCCCATTTCCATATTTGTGCCGCCACTTTTTTAAAGAGACAAAAACCCGTGTCACTTCTCTGCCCTTCCCAGGAAGTAGCAAAATAATGATAAAGCAACTCCCGCTCTTCCCGTGTAATTCCCGTCAGCAAAACGTCTTTTTCTAAAGCGTCCATTGGAATCTCCTCCATTGTACCCTCCTAACCAGTTGTGATATTCTTAATTTTAATGTCCAAATTTCCGTCCGTAAGCACAAAAAATCTTACTAAATTGACATTGTTGAATGTTATCTAACAAATTACGACTTACCTCATACTATTTCTCACTAAATTCCTAAAATCCTGCATAATTTCCACTTTTAACAAAAAAATAATTACGATTTAATAGAACAGTTAAAACTTTAAGGATTGGAGCCAACAAAAATAAGATGCCATTTATACGGCATCTTATTAGGTGGGCCTCGTTAACACTAAATTAATACTTATCATCATTGAAGAGTTTTATCATCACTTTAAGGTAATCGCCTATTGGTTTATAATCAGTTTCTCTAAAGGCACCAGCATTAATTAATTCTAAGAATAACCGGTGTCCAGCCTGAATAATATGTTTCTCTAACAGTTTTCTGCATTCTAGAATATTACCTTGTCGTAAACTCCTTATCAAGTTCTGGTGTTCCATAATAGAAATTCGGACATGTTTATCTTGTTTCAATGATAGCCTGCGAAAAAGATGCATTCTAGCATTAATAGCCTCCATTTGATCGGCTATAAGCTTGTTCTCACTGGCCTCAATAATTCTGCTATGAATTATTTTGTTACATTCAGCAACTTTAGCATAGTCCTTGTTACTTTCTGCAACCAGACTAATTTTAACAACTTCCTCTAACTCATCAGCCATTTTTTCATGTAAGCCTCTAGCTACAATAATCGAAAGGGCCAATCCTTCTAACGTAGCCCGAACGGTATATATTTCCCCTAAATCTTTGGGTGTCGGCTCATAAACAGTTACTATCCCATCTTCCCCTATTAATAAACCTTCCCGGCAGAGCATCCTCACTGCCTCTCTGACAGGTGTCCTACTAATTCCCAGAAGATCAGCCAACTGTTTGTCTGTTAAGCGTTGTCCCGGAGAAAGGGCTCCAGTAAGGATTAAATCTTTGATTTTTTCATACCCCATTTTAAATAAGGGCAGTGGTTTTAAAATTTTTGTCTCCATACTTCACCTATTACTATTCGTTTTTATAATGATATATCCAAACCATATTTACTGCATAATTGATTGAGCTTAGTTACCAATTCCTCAGTCAAAATTATACCGTCAGTCAGAGCCCGAAGCTTATTGCGATTCTCAATTTCGCCGGGGATAAAGATTTCCTTAATATTTAGCGCCTTTTTGCTACTTTTGATATCACTAAGGTAACTCTTAATTTTTTGATTATATTCCGCCATATCCATAAAGTTAGTTATCTTGATAGCACCAAAAACATGCCCCTCATTCTGTGGGGAATTACGTTTATCAATACTTCCCACATCTTTGCCAAAGGCTGAGCCTGTTAAGAGCCCACTCAATAAGTCTACCAACAATGACAATCCATAACCTTTATGGCCCCCAATGGGAAGGAGGAACCCCTTTAAAGCCTTTTCCGGGTCATCAGTAGGAACACCCTCTTCGTCCAAAGCCCAATCGAGGGGTATTTTCTCGTTTTTTGCTGCCGCCAAGCGGATCTTTCCTGCGGCCACCACACTCAGGGCCATATCTATGACAACTGGACCTGAATCCTCTACAGGAAAAGCCACAGAAAAAGGATTATTTCCTAACATTTTGCTAGCTCCTCCTGTAGGGGCCATTCTTGGAGAAGCATTAGAGAGAGTGAATCCAATCATCTTTTTATCCACAGCCATAAGTGAATAATAGGCTGCAATCCCGAAGTGATTGCTTTTACGCACCCCTACAAACCCTATACCAAAATCATCAGCTTTAGCGATAGCTTTGGCCATGGCCATTTTGCCCACAACTTGACCGCAACAATTATCGCCGTCCAAGAGGGCGGTTGCCCCGGTATCCATCAAGAGCTTAATGTTGGGATGTCTATTTATACCACCCTCATCCATCCTTTCTAAATAGCTTGCTAGTCTAACCAGACCATGGGTTTTTACACCCCTTAATTCAGCTTCAAGTAATGATTCCGTAATGGTCTCAGCATCATTTAAGGGAACATGGGCTTTGAGCAATATATTTAACGTAATTTCTTTTAATTTATCATAACTATAATAGCTACTCACCAACACACCCCCCTTTCTCTACTTCAATAATTACTTGCGGGGCCTTGGGTACTACTAAGACTTTGGCTTCTTTGCCCATTTTTTCCAGAGCTTTATTAACGGCTGAATCCAACTCACTAAATACTTCAACCGGTAATTTTGGAAACATCTCTTTGGTTAGTCCTTCCGAGACGATAAATAAGCTGGCTTTTTCTAAAACCTGGACAAGTCTTAAGGCTTTATTCAACACTACGGTAAACTCTTCCTGCTGAAAACGATACCGAATTTCTTCTATGCTATGATTTTTCAGAATATCGGCCAGCTCCTTCTTACCAATCCCTTCCTTTCCCTGGGCTACGAGAATAATTACACCGCCCTTTTTCACGACATGCCGGACCCTGGTTAAGGCCTTACCTTCACATTGCCAGAAGTTGACATCCCGCGGACTGCCTCCCGGAGTAACTATTATTATATCCGGTTCCTGCTCTATCTTAACCGACAACATCTCCTTAGCCGCTTCTACTCCGGCCCGGTGGGCCGTTATTAAATCGCCGGCGAAGGCCGCGATAACCTGTTTTTTATCGTCAAGTATTACGTTTAATATAAAATCGATGCCAACTTTTATTCCTACTTCGTCTAAATCTTCCCTAAAGGGATTGCCCTTTATTCTCCCTAATTCCACTCCAGGCTCATGGGCCCGGGCATGGTGGGTCAAGACTGTTTTTTTACCTGCTACCCCCGGCAGTACATTTTTAGAACCACCGGACCAACCGGCACTGTGATGGGGCTCGATACCCCCAACGGATATCTTAAGATCAGCATTAACTACATGGCTGTTAATATAGATAGGGGTTCCTCTGGAGGTTTTTCCTAAATAGGTTAGATGCTTTTCATCAGTAGCATCGTGACAAATTACCTGGATTTTTCCGTAATATTCACCTAACATTCTCTGTAGATCAGCTTCCGAACACGGGTCATGCAATCCTGAGGCAGAAACAACAGTAACATTCCCTAAGGAGATTCCACCACGGAAAAGTTCCTCAAAAATAAAGGGCAAGAGAAAGGCGGTAGGGGTTGGTCTTGTATAATCACTGATAATAATCGCTACAGTTTTGCATTTAGCAGCCAGCTTGTGGAGAGGTTCCTGCCCGATGGGGTTCTCTAAAGCTTCTTTAATAATAGCTTTAGGGTCCTTGTTATCTGCATGGGCAACTGGCAAAGCGTAGGCCAGAAAATTCTCCTCAGCCAAAGAAAAAGTCATTTCTTCTTTCCCATAGGGCACACTTAATCTCATCTTTATACCTCACTGTTTTTTCTTTTTTCTTTCTTAGTTTCCTGCCACTGTTTATAAATGGGTGCAGCAAAGGAAAGAACCGCTAATATCAGTAATAGAATACTTAAGGGTCTAGTAAAAAAGATCATTAAACTTCCCTTGGATAGAAGTAAAGAGCGCCGGAAATTAGCCTCCACCATGAAGCCTAATACCATCGCTAAAACCGTGGGAGCCAAAGGAAAACCATATTTTTTAACCACATAACCAAAAACGCCAAAAACGAAAGCAAGTACTACATCAAAGGTCATACTTCTTACACTAAAGGCGCCAATTACACTGAGGGCAAAGATAACGGGAGCCAGTACGGACATAGGTAATTCCAGAATTTTGATCCAAAAACGAGTAAAAAGAAGACCAATGGCCAACATGGCAATACAGGCGAAGAAAAGGCTGGCAAATAAGCTGTAGACAACATCCGGATTTTTAACAAATAATTGAGGACCCGGCTGCAAACCATGAATCATTAAGGCGCCTATCAAAATAGCGGTCGTCGGAGAACCAGGTACACCTAAGGCTAAAAGAGGTACAAGGGCGCCGCCAACTGTAGCATTATTTGCTGATTCAGGAGCAGCTATACCGGCCAAGGCCCCTTGTCCAAACTCTTCTGGTTTTTTAGATAACCGTTTCTCCTGGTCATAAGCAATCCAACAGGCTATACCTGCACCGGCACCGGGGATAGCCCCAACTATACTGCCAATAGCGGACCCACGTAAAATAGTAGGGATAATAGATTTGAGTTCTTTTAATGACAATAAGGTACTCGATACTTTCTGGGTTACTTTTGAGTTTTCCATTATTTCTTCAAGCATTTTAAAAACTTCCGACATGGCAAATAAACCAATTAAGGCAGGCAGAAAAGGTACACCCTCCAAAAGTTCCATACGGCCAAAAGTAAACCGGGGAGCCCCACTGATTGGATCTACTCCTACCGTAGTAATAATGAGACCTACTACGGCCATCACCAACCCCTTGGCTAATGATTTACCACTCAAACTGGAGATGATAGCTAAACCGAAAACCCCCAGGGAAAAATATTCGGGAGGACCGAATTTTAAAGCAAATGTGGCCAAAGGAATAGATAACAGAATAAGGAACAAAGTACTAAGCAAACCACCTGCCGTAGAAGCATAGAGGGATGTACAGAGAGCTTTCCCGGGAAAACCTTTTTTATTTAAGGCATACCCATCAATGACAGTAGCTACCGCAGCAGCCGTGCCCGGGGTAGAAATCAAAATAGCACTAATAGAACCACCGTATTCTGCTCCCATATAAAGAGCTGTTAACAAAATTAAACTGGTTGAAGAATCTAAAGAATAGGTAAATGGGACTAACAAAGCAACCCCGATACTGGGACCCAAGCCTGGCAAAACACCTACAATGATTCCAGCACTTACCCCAATGACAACAGCCAAAAGATTTTGCCATGTCAATAGTACATTTAAGCCAAGTAATAAATTTTCAATCACGCAAGTATCCTCCCCTTCCCCAGTATCTTAAAATAGAAGGCCTTTCGGCAGAGGTAAATTAAATAAGCGCATAAATACCACATATGTGAAAAAAACAAAGGAACCTGAAACAACGAGGCCAGAGACTATTTGTCCTCCCATGAGTAACACTAAGGCAATAATAAAAAGGAATGTGGCCAAAAAATATCCCAATACATTTAACAGTAAAATATAAACAATTAAGATAAGGGAACCAGCTCCTAACATTCTTAAACGTGACCACTGTACGGCTACATTCTCCCTGGAAAGATAGGCTTTGAGGATGACACTTAAGCAAAGAATAATCCCTAAAGTAATATAGACACGGGGTAAATAGGCAGGACCGGGAACATTAGGCGTAAGGGACTTCGGCAGATCAAAGGTTTGCGTAAAAAGAAAAACCATCCACAAAATAATAAGGAGAGATATAAGGATAGTACCTTTCTTCATATATACACCTCTTTAAACTATGAGGGGCTCTAAGCCCCTCATACTATTTTACTAATCCCAGATCTTTTAAGAATGCTGTTCTATCATTTATTTCCTTATTGACTAATTCCTTCATTTTATCGGGTCCTAAACGGAATTCTTCCTGAATGAGGTCTTTCATGTATTTCTTAAATTCCGGTGAATCCATAGCTTTAGTAAAGGCATCATTTAAGGTTTTTATGACATCATCGGGAATACCCTTTTTGGCCATGACACCACGCCATAGCATTTCGACGACGTCATAGCCCTTTTCTTTAAAGGTGGGTACATCTGGGAAGTTAGGTGATCTTTCAGGGGTACTTATGGCCAGTAATCTGACCTTACCCTGCTGAATTTGGGATAAGGCAGTACTGGGTGTAAGAAATGCCACATCCAGGTGTTTACCAAGTAGCGCAGTTAGAGCATCGTTTCCACCTTCAAAAGGAACCCAGGTAGCCTCAAAGCCAGCAGCTTTTTTAAATCTATGCATTACAAAATTGTGGAATCCTCCCGATGCATAACCACCTATCGATAGCTTACCAGGTTTTTCTTTCATAGCTTTAACAAAATCCTCTAAAGTCTTAAGCGGGCTGTCACTTAAAACAGCAATGGCTGATGGCTCTGCCTGAGCGGTCATAAGCATTTGAAAATCATCGGCTTTAAAAGGTGCTTTTCCTTCAGCCATGGTAAAAGTCATACTACCCGTAGTAGAAAGTATTGTATAACCATCGGCCGGTAATGATTGCACATAAGACATGGCTACAGCACCGCTGCCGCCAGTCCTGTTTTCAACCACAATATTTTGACCCAGTTCTTTAGAAGCGGCTTGAGCTAATTGACGCATAAAAACATCTAAGGGTGAGCCTGCACTAGACCAAACCACAAAGGTAATATTTTTCGAGGGGTATTTCGCTTGTTCTTTTCCTTTTTCAGGAGCCTTAGCATTAGAACATCCTATTGCAAATAGCATTACAGATATCAAAAGTACAGCCAGTATTTTCCCAAAGATACTCTTTTTCATTCTTTTTCCTCCTTCGGGTATCTATTATGGTAGGCGGTAGGTTTTGATCACATCTTCATTAATTTCTAGCCCTAAACCCGGTTTATCTTCCAGTTCTATAAAGCCATCTTGGAATGACTTAATGGGAAGTGGAGTTAAGTCCCAGCGCAGCGGATTCCTCTGGTCTTTAGACCAGTCGCTTTGCATGTGTTCAAATATAAAGCAGTCGGGTAAAGCAGCTGCCAGGTGTAAGGAGGCGGCAATACATACTGCGGAGGAACTACCGGTGTGGGTCAGATAGGGTACGTTATAAGCGCTGCTCAAACCATGAATTTTCAAACACTCTGTGAATCCACCAGCTCTACATACATTAGGCTGGATGATATCCACTTTACCTTTTACAATTAAGTCCTTAAGACCATATCTTAAGAAGTGAGCCTCTCCGGCAGCAATCGGAACATCCAAGGATTCTGAAAGTCTTCTATATCCCTCATAGTCAGCAGGAGAAATTGGCTCTTCAAACCAGGTTATATTGTATTTTTCTAATTCTTTACCAATTTTCAGGGCAGTTTTTACATCGTAACCGCAGTTGGCGTCAACCATAAGAGTAACGTCTTTTCCCACATGTTCTCTTACCGCAGCGACGGCCATCACGTCAGTCTCAAATCCCTGCCCTATTTTGATTTTCATAGCATTAAAGCCTTCGTCCACAAATTTTTGCGCTGTTGCTAACATGGTTTCCATTCCTCTAAAACGGATGGACGAAGCGTAAGCCCAGATTTTGGGATTGCTGTTACCCCCAAGAAGTTTATATACAGGAACGTTTAAAGCTTTACCTTTAATATCCCAGAGAGCAACGTCTATACCACTAATAGCTTCAATATAGAACCCCTGGAAGTGTCCCCTGTTCATCATGGTTCCAAAAAGCAATTCCCAGATATATTCCGTATCCATTGGATCTTTACCGAGGAGGATGGGTTTCAGGTAATTGACGATATCCCTGGTGGCTGTAGGAGCTAGACGCACCATACATTCTCCGTAACCCGTGATGCCTTCATCGGTTTCAACTTTAACTAATGTAGTACGATATTCTTTAAATACAACCTTTTCTAACTCATCTGCATGGGGAATACTGATTGGTGCTTTAATAGGATTTTGAATAGGTACTGCAAGGCTAATTCCTTCGACGTTAGTGATTTTCATTTTATTCCTCCCGAAAATTGATATTTTAGAATTAAATAGTAAGTATAAAATTCCACCTCCTCTTTTGAGACGTCATTTAACATTCAGCATGCTGTATGCTATTATAAGTTCTCTATTTATTTAAATTTTCCTTCTTCAGTGAAAAATTTTTATGCTGGTAAGAAAGATTTTTTTATGAGTATATTGACATCCCTCATTCACTCCCCGATAATATAAAAACAATATAAAAATGCATTGCTTTCTAAATAACTTACTATCTTAGAAGGGAGACTTTTTTTTGAACCTGCCGCTCTCACACGCCAAACAACGCCGCGAAGCCCGCTACCATCTGGGGCTCTTACTTACTACGACGATCTGGGCCAGCACTTTCATCAATATTAAGATTGTCCTGCTCCAGGTTCCTCCCAATACTTTAGCTTTCCTGCGTTTTGTCATAGCCAGCCTGGCCCTGGGCTTTTACATAAAATACAAGGGGTATCCTCTCATTCCAAGGAAAGATTGGCCCCGTGTGGCCTTATGCGGCCTGACGGGTATTACCCTCTACAATTTCCTGCAGAACCAGGGATTACGCTATGCCGGTTCTACCGATGCAGCGATTCTGGCCTCCATGGCACCTGTCTTCATGGCCCTCCTGGCCTGGCTTTACTTAAAAGAGAAAATCACATCCCGCCAGGTGGTGGGAATTATTATGGCCTTTACTGGCTCCGTCCTGGTAGCCACCAAAGGATCCTTGGTAAGCTTAACGTTAAACCCCACCCAGCTCTTTGGTGATTTTCTCATTCTGATGACGGGAATTTCCTGGGCAATATACAGTACTAGCGTCAAAAAACTCTTGGACCGTTATCCCGCTACCTCTGTTCTGGCCTATTGTACTTTTGCCGGAACGATTTTTCTCGCTCCCCTAACTTTACTGGAATACCCCGTCAACCTGGCAGCCGTGGACTTGTGGGGCTGGCTCAATATCGTTTATTTAGGCCTCATGGCTTCCGCTCTGGCCTATCTCCTCTGGAATGCGGGGCTGGCTAAAGTTCCCGCCGTTACAGCCGGAGCCTACCTTTATCTCCTGCCAGTTATCGCCGCCATCATTGCCGCCGTCTTTCTCCAGGAGACACCGGGCATTTTTACTATTGCGGGCGGCATCTTAGCCCTGGTGGGCACCTATTTTGCCAGTAAGTAAAAAGCAAAATGCGTAACAGGTACAACTTCCTGTTACGCATTTTTTCACTTTTCGACCAATAACCTTTCATCAACTAGATTCACATCAACCTTAATATCAATAGGGATTTCAGGATAGGTAATTATGCCCAAAATCAAACCATACAGGCCCAGGATAAAAGTGGCCATCACCAGGAAAAACCTGAGAAAACGCAGCGAAGTACCGACACTATAATTGGGAATAGCGTTATTCCCTATGGCGGTTATGGCAATGATAATAAGCAAGGAAGGACTTACCAGGTTGGCGGAAACTGCCGCTTCTCCCAATACCAGAGCTCCTACAATACCGATAGTAGGACCGATTTTCTCGGGTAAGCAGATACTGGCCTCTTTAGTAAAATATACTCAATATCTTGCTGATAGGCATAAAAGGGAGTCACCGCTTATAGAGTGGCTCCCTTTTGTTAGAACAGCAACCCGGCCTTTGTCCATCACTTTAAGAAACCCTGTAAGATAGTCTCCTCAGCCTCCTTTTCCGAAAGCCCCAGGGACATTAATTTAATGATCTGTTCACCAGCAATCTTACCGATGGCTGCCTCATGAACCAGTTGGGCATCAGCATGGTTAGCCGCTATCTCCGGTATGGCCCGGACCTGGGCCTCATGCATGATAATGGCATCACATTGGACATGGCCCCGGCATTTGTTCTGCCCGACCACCCGGGGATAAAAGATTTGTTTGGACCTGTCCTGGGCTACGGAACGGGATATCACCTGGGTGGTGGCATCTTCGCCTGCCAGTTCGATTAAAACATCGGATTCGGCGTACTGCTCCCCATGGGTAAGCATACGCTCGGTGACCAGTAAATGAGCCTTCCTTTCCAGCCGTGCTTCCGTGTAACGTTTGGTATAATCCACCCCCCGGATCTGGACCAGTTCCAGTTCAGCCACACCACCTTCTTCTATATGAAGAATGGTTTTGGGGTTTAGTACCTTCTTCCCCTTACCTTCTCCTTCCCCGTAGTGTTTTTCTACATAACGCATACGGGCTCCTTTCCGGATAAAGAACTCATGGATACCGTTATGCTGAGCCTTTTCACTGCCGGGGTTATGGATGCCGCACCCCGCTACCACTAAGACATCGGCCCCCTCCCCAATCTCAAAAGTGTTGTAAACCACATCCTCCAGGCCTTCTGCTGTAAGGATAACGGGAATATGCACACTCTCTCCTTTCGTGCCCGGCTTAACAATAATATCGATCCCGGGCTTGTCCTCCTTAGGCCTGATCTCAATGTTTGCCGTAGAGTTTCGCTGAACTCCCGTCCCATTTTTACGGATATTGTAAGCCCCCTGGGGAATTTCATGGAGATCGGCTACCTGGGCCAGGATTCTTTTATCTATTGCACTCAACATGATTATCAGCCCTTTCAATACAATCTTTGCTGCAAGCACAGCCCACCTCGTCCATGATGAGGGGCCAGATTTGCTCCTTACTACCTTTTTCCCTGACCCTACCTTCGGCGATCATAATAATCTCATCGGCCAGGCTTAAAATTCTTTCCTGATGGGAAATGATGATCATCGTTGTAGCATATTTTTTGTGCATGGCCTTAAAAGTCTCCGTCAAACGGCCAAAACTCCACAAATCAATGCCTGCCTCCGGTTCATCATAGAGGGCCACTTTCAGCTTTCTGGCCAAGAGCGTGGCGATTTCAATCCGTTTCAGCTCACCGCCGGAAAGGCTGGCATCAACTTCCCTGTCCTGATAATCCTGGGGACAAAGTCCTACATCAAAGAGATAATTACAGACGTTTCCGTAGCTGTCTTTACCGCCGGCAAGCTGGAGCAGTTCTTTTACCGTCAGCCCTTTGAAACGGGGGGGCTGCTGGAAGGCATAACCTATGCCCAGACGGGCCCTTTCTGTTATCCCCAGATCAGTTATGTCTTGTCCGTCCAGGATGATTTTCCCTGTGGAAGGACGGTAAATTCCCATAAGGACCTTAGCCAGGGAAGATTTGCCTCCCCCGTTGGGCCCTGTGATGACATAATAACGGCCATCCTCCAGGGTCAAATTAATATTGTGCAGTATTTCTAGTGTTCCTTTTTCCCCTTCTATAGTAAGGGAAACATCCTTTAACTCCAGCAACTTATCTTCACTCCTTTGAGGTAATACTTGAGTCTTTTCCCCTTTAAACTTCTCCCTTTAATTAGTATTTCCTGCAAATACGGTCAATTCTAAGAGGTTTACAGGCCCCAAGAAAAAAGGTACAATACTATTGTTAACATTTTTATCAATGAGGTTAACAATACAGTCATAAACCGGAGGTAAGAGGCAGAAAATGAATGTAGAAAAAATCCTGGTCTTAGGCAAAAAAGTCCTGGCAGGTGGAAGCATTAACTTTACTGAAGCTGTGGCACTTAGCAAAACCGAAGAGAGCGATATCCCTTTTCTTTTAGCCATGGCCAATAAAATCCGGCAGCAGTTCATGGGTAATGAGGTAGACCTCTGTTCCATCGTCAACGGGCGTTCCGGCATGTGCTCGGAGGACTGCATCTTTTGTGCCCAATCGGCTCACCATCAAGCACAAATTGAAGTATACCCCCTGATGGCGGAAGAAAAAATACTCCAGGCGGCCATGGACGCCGAAGCCAACGGCGCCCTGCGCTTCAGTATTGTCACCAGCGGACACGGTGTGGCTTATGACCAGGATTTGCCACGTATTATCAAGGCGCTACAACGGATTAAAGCTGAAACCAATTTAAAGTTATGTGCTTCCCTGGGAACCCTCACCCTGGATCAGGCTTTACAGCTTAAAGAGGCGGGAGTAGAACGGTACCACCATAACGTGGAAACGAGCCGTAGTTTTTATCCTTCGATCTGTACCACCCACACTTATGATGAAAGAATTCATACCATCAGGGTGGCCCACCAGGCCGGTTTGGAGGTTTGTTCCGGGGGAATTATCGGCCTGGGGGAAACCATGCTGCAGAGAATAGAGATGGCTTTTGAGTTAAAGGAGCTGGGTGTTCATTCAGTACCTGTGAATATTCTTAATCCCATCAAGGGCACACCCCTGGAGAATCAGCCCCCGTTGCAACCTCTGGAAATCTTAAAAACCTTTGCTCTCTTCCGATTTATCCTGCCTGATCGGGGCATTCGCACCGCGGGAGGACGGGAAGTCAACCTGCGCGATCTCCAGGCTACTGCCCTCCTTTCCGGAATTAACGGAATGCTCATTGGCGGCTACCTTACTACCGGAGGCCGGAACTGCGCTATGGATTTAAAAATGATCCGGGATTTGGGTTTAAAACCCCTTTCCGGAGTTAAAAAAAGTTGAGGTGCCAGTCACCTCAACTTTTTATCACTCCCTTAACAAAGGCTCTAGCCAAGAGAATATCCTTGTTTTTGCCGGTAAAGTTCAGTATAATCAAGCTAAAACTCGTGGTTAACCATACTATTCATCTCAGGAGGTGCTTTGCCCCATGAGGGAAATTTCTGTGCAAGAGATAACGGAAACAGTAAAAAAACTCTGTATTGAGGCAGCCTGTAATCTTACAGAAGATGTGGAACAACTTCTCAAAAAAGGTTTGGAAAAAGAGGAATCTGAGTTTGGTCGCTATGTCCTAGAACAAATCCTGGAAAACGCCCAACTTTCCCGGCAGGAAACAATTGCCATGTGCCAGGATACGGGATTGGCTGTAATTTTCGTAGAAATAGGCCAGGATGTACATATCGTAGGCGGCAGCTTTGCCGACGCCCTCAATGAAGGTGTGCGCCGCGGTTATGCAGAAGGGTTTTTACGTAAATCTGTGGTGAACGATCCTCTCTTCACCCGCAAGAATACAGGAGACAATACCCCCGCTATTATCCATACCGAAATAGTACCGGGGGATAAGTTAAAGATTATGGTCGTACCCAAAGGAGCAGGCAGTGAGAATATGGGGGCCTTAAAAATGTTAAAGCCCTCTGACGGTGTCCAGGGTGTGAAAGATTTTGTTCTCAAAACCGTTACAGAAGCAGGGGGCAATCCCTGTCCCCCTATCATTGTAGGTGTGGGCATCGGCGGAACCATGGAAAAAGCCACAATCCTCGCCAAAAAGGCCCTCACCCGGAAAGCCGGGGAACCTCACCCCGATCCCCATTACCGGGCTCTGGAAGAAGAACTGCTGGAGAAAATCAATCATTCCGGCATTGGTCCCCAGGGTCTGGGCGGCAGGGTTACAGCTTTAGCCGTGCACATTGAGGCCTATCCTACTCACATCGCCACATTGCCCGTGGCCGTCAATCTCAACTGTCATGCTGCCCGACATGCCGAAGCCATTCTCTGATAAATCAAATCCGACTGCCGACATCCGACTTCCGATTTCCAACTAACTTAAACGCTGCCCGCCGCCCGCTACCAGCTACCCGAAAATATACTGCTAATTCGGGTATCGGGAATCGGGAAACGGGGGCGTCCGTCACTAACAACTATCAACTAACAACTATCAACTATCAACTAATGAAAGGACGTGAAAACATGGCACAGGTTAAAAAAATTACTACCCCCCTAACACCCGAGCAGGTACAGGACTTAAAAGCCGGCGACCGTGTGACCATTACGGGCGTGATTTATACAGGGCGTGACGCCGCCCACAAAAACCTGGTAAAAGCCCTGCAGGAAGGTAAATCCTTGCCTGTAGATTTAACGGACCAGATCATCTATTATGTGGGACCCTGTCCGGCCAAACCCGGACAGGTTATAGGCTCCTGCGGACCTACCACCAGTGGACGGATGGATGCTTATGCCCCCCTCCTTATTGAGAAAGGCTTAAAAGGCATGATCGGTAAAGGTCCCCGTAGTCCCCAAGTGGTTGAAGCCATGAAAAAATACGGGGCCGTATATTTTGCTGCTATTGGCGGAGCAGGGGCTACAATCGCCCGCTCGGTGAAAAAAGCTGAAGTAGTGGCCTACCCGGAATTAGGGCCTGAAGCTATTTACCGCCTGGAAGTGGAGGATTTTCCCTGTATTGTGGTTATAGACGCGGAAGGAAATGACCAGTATAAAATCGGTGTGGAAGCTTACCGTTTAGCTGAATAACTGGCGATGGCAAAATATTAAATTTAGAGTGTCTGGTTTTTCAAACCTCACCCAGCCGGGCGAGGTTTTTATTTTTTCCAATAAAATGAAAAATAATCCTTTTCATTATCTTAAAAACAAAATATAATAATAGCGTAATATAAATTACTTTTATCGGCACCATAAGGAAAGGGGGTGAATTGTTGAAAAAAGGCGCAATAATATTATTGCTCAATTTTGTGTTAATTTTCACTTTTGGCTGTGGTAACCCCCCAAGTACCAAAAAAAGTGCCGTGTTCACACTTCCCGCTACTTCTCAGGCCCAAAAGTTTTCCCTGAACAGTAGCCTTTTAAGCCTGCAGAAACCTTCGGATCAGTGTATTCAGTGCCATACAAACCCCGAGACTATTGAAAAATTAGCAGCCAAGCCCGAGGGCCCCAAAGAAGCCACAGGCGGGTGAGGCGCTCCGCCCCCTCCTCTCAGCGGGACTGAGAGATCACTGATTTCTCCAAACTTTATGGAAACCAAACATGGTAACCTGGACTGCCGGACCTGTCACGGCGGACAGAACGTGGCGGATATGACCTTGGCACATAAGGATATGGTGAAAGACCCCAGCGATACTCCAGGCGGCGGTGTATGTGCAGAATGTCACCAGGAAATTGCCGCTACTTTTCAAGATTCCTTACACTTTAAACAAACAGGTTTCATTAAATCACTGGAGGCTTTTTCTCATGAAGGCATTCTCAAGGAAGATGGTCCTTTAAAAGCTGCCTTTGCCGGGAACTGTTCTACCTGCCATGTCTCTTGCGGCGATTGTCATGTGAGCAGGCCCAAAGCCCAAAGCGGCGGACTGTTAGCCCAGCATCAGTTTGTGATGCCCGATATGGAAAAAAACTGTGTCCTGTGCCATAGTACGAGAAACGGCGCCGAGTATACCGGTACTGTCGGTATTACTGCTGACGTACATTACCAGAAAGGCCTGACCTGTATCGACTGTCATCCCGCTACCAATTTCCACGGCAGCGTACCGGAGGCTACGGAAATGATGTTGAAAGAGGATCTCCCCAATTGTCTTGACTGTCACAAGGATACATATGGTCCCAACAGTAAAATTGAAGCCCATAAAGCCCATCCAGAAAATACCTTAAGCTGTCAGGTCTGCCACTCCAGCGCCACCAACAACTGTTATGAATGTCATGTCAACATCAAGGAAGACGGTAAACTGGCCAGTCACTCGGAAGTAAAGCTAATGTTCAAGATCGGTAAAAACCCTGCTCCCGACAAGTTACACCCGGAAAAGTACGTTACGGTAAGACATATTCCCACTGTGAAAGACAGCTTTGATACCTTGGGGAAAAATGCTTTGCCCAACTTTGATGAGATTCCCAACTGGAAACTTTCTCCTACCCATAATATTCAACGGTTTACGCCACAAAACAGTGACTGCGAGACCTGTCATTCCACTAAAGGACTCTATCTTACCAAGGACGACCTTAGAACAAGTGACAGTAAGGCTAATGAAAAACTCCTGGTGGATAAGTAACTAGTTAACGGCGGTTACTAAATCATAATAAAAAGAAAGAGGAGGAATTTTTCATGTTTAAACGGTTCATATCCATTGTTTTAGTACTGGTATTAGCCCTGAGCCTGGTGGGCTGCGGCGGTTCCAAACCTACCGCACCTGCTCCTGCACCTGCCCCGGCTCCAGCCCCTGCCCCTGTTGACAAAAACGCCATTGTTAAAGAAGCGGTAATGAAATACTTTGCCGATTTAGCGAAAAGCAATAACATCATCGAAGCCAAACAACTTAAAGAAACCATGGATGCCCAGGCCGGCAGCGTATTTATCCTCGACATCAGAAAGCCTGAAGATTTTGCGAAGGGTCGTATCGCTGGTTCTACCAACATTGGCTTTGCCAAAGTGGGGGAAAACCTGGATAAACTCCCCAAAGGTAAACAAATCGTCGTTGTCTGCTACAGTGGTCAGACCGCAGGTCAAACTGTAGCCGCCTTAAGGATCCTGGGCCTCAATGCAGTTTCCCTTAAAGGTGGTTTTCCTTCCTGGGAAGCCGAAAAATATCCTGTAGAAAAGTAAAAAAACTTATGTAAAATTGAGTCATACTTTATTGATAAAAAGAGCTGTGCCCCCTGGCACGGCTCTTTTTATCAATACCTGCTTAGGATATAGTATTATTAGAGAAATACGTAGAATCACATTGGTATTTGCGGAATTTTTCATAAAAGAAAGTTGCGTTCTTAATTGTTTTAGTATATTATGACATTGTAATATAAGAACAATCCTTGTGAGGGGTATATTTTATGTCAGAAACAATGACAATGACAGAAAAACAAAAGAAAATCCTGGAAGCCAAAGCTGAAATACTTAAGGCCCTCGCCCATCCTGTCCGTCTCTGTATTGTACGAAATCTCCTGGAGACGGGCGGCTGCAACGTTACAAAAATGCAAAGCTGTCTCTCTTTACCCCAGTCTACTATTTCCCAGCACCTTAGCAAATTAAAAGTGTCGGGTATCATCGAAGGAAGAAGAAACGGTACGGAAATTACTTACAGTGTCATTGATAACGATGCCATTACCGTTGTCAAAGGATTAATCCCAGAGCTATTACCCAACGAATAATTTTTTTAAAAAGACGTAAGCATAGAGCTTACGTCTTTTTCTACTTTATACTTTATCTGCTCAATTGAAACGAAGTGACTTAGTCCTCTCGTTTTCTTTTATCACCGTTAATTCGGAAGTCGGAAAACCGGATATCAGAAATGGAAACATACGGCCGTATTTCTTATTTATAGCTGTGCAAACCGGGAAGCAGCAGGTTTACACCAAAGAAAGTAAAAAGCACTGCCAGGAAACCTCCCAGAGCCAGGTAGACGGCTTTCTTCCCTTTCCAGTTGGCTACGAAACGGGCATGAAGATAAGCCGCATAAATAAACCAGGTGATTAAAGACCAGGTTTCCTTGGGATCCCAGCTCCAGTATGTTCCCCACGCATATTCGGCCCAAACTGCTCCCGTTACAATACAGAGGGTCAAAAAGGGCATCCCTGCTATAATGATCTTGTAGGTCAAATTATCAAGGGTTTCCAACTCAGGCAAATTCTTAGCAATGCTGCCTCCCGCCCCATCCTTGATAAGATAAAGAAGAGCGACAGCAAAGGATACGGCAAAAGCCCCATATGCCATAATGGCCGTGAAAACATGGAAATACAACCAGTTGCTCCGCAGGGCCGGCATTAATGGCCTGGATCCCTTCTCAATCATTAAAAGCCATAATACAAAAGCGAAGGCCATGGGGAGAACGATAAATCCTAATTGCTTTAATTTATATTTGGACTCGATCCACAGGTGAATCCCTACAATGCTCCATAAGAAAAAGAGCCCGAATTCAAACATACTGGCCAGGGGAACCCTGCCCACTCCTATTGTATAGACAACAAGGGCTCCTGTAATGCCTAAAAAACCTGCTAAGGAGGTACTGGATGCTACCTTCGCCTTGGTCTCTGAGCTATGGAAAAAATTCAGGATATAAAAGATGGCAGCAGCAAAAAAGAAAACCCCTGAAGTAGTCAGTAAATAAAGTAATGTCGTTTCCATAGGTCAACCCTCCCTTATAAAAAAGCCGCTATTGCCTTATGCAGCTCTTCCTGCACGCTTTTATTCCGGCAGATTACCTGGAATTTTGCCAATTGTTTTGTGTGATTAAACCCTATTTTAATCTCGCGGTAGCTTCCAGTCCAGAATAGTAAAGAAGCAATTGTCATGAGCAGGAAACCGCCCATGACAATAGGGGTTCCGGGGTCTGTCTTCACCTTCAGTACCGTATAGGGTTTCTCCCCCAGATATTTTAAAGTCGTAGCGTTGGGGAAATTAATGACGGTCCCTTCTTTCAATTCATAAGTGTGGAACTTAGTATGACTTTCGTAAACCTTCAACACATAACCCATCTCCGGAGCTTTCTCTATCTTAAACATCCTCCCCGCCAGGGACAACACCTTATTGAGGGGAATAATGTGTTTGCCTTCCGCTTCTCCTTGCACTTCTATCAGATGGTTATAGCCATACCCGCTCTGGTAAAAGGTCATCCCTTGATATTTAAAGGGATGATTTACTTTTGTTGTCCCCTCGGCCACGATGCTTTCACCTGCCAGGAGGGCGACGGCTGATTCCCAGTTATCAACAGTTTTATCCTTGTCATACACGGTCTGGAAATCCTTGATTTTAAGAAGAAGGTGAGTTTTGGACACCTTCTCCGGGATAGGGGTAACATCACCCACATAGCCGCCCACATTGATTGATTCACCTGTGGAACCGATCAAAGCCCCCAAAAAAATAACAATCAGCGAAATATGCAGTAAATGGGGAGCAATCAGGTACAAAATACCTTTGCGGGCTATGATGCGACTGTAGTCTCTTTCCTTCATAAGGTTTACTTGATAACCCTTATTCCTTAAAGCCTCCAGGATTTTGGCTTCCCTGTCTCGCGAACTTTCTACCTTAATTCCTTCTTCCACGGGGAACTCTTCCTTTTCTTCCGGAGAAAAACCCTTGATTTTTTCCAGCAAACCCGGTATACGCCGGAAAGTACACACGGTCAGATTAATGGTCAAAAGCAAGAGCAAACCATTAAACCAAAAGGATTTATAGATGGTAGATTGGGGCTGGAGCGTTCCCGCAATGGATGCTATGATAATGAGCCCCATAATGATTAAACCCGCTTTCATCGAAGAAAAGAATTTCAGCATATTCTCTCACATCCCTGGAATTTTGTGTGTTTACCTTTATTGTAAGTTTTAACAGTCATCGGCCACCCCGGGGCGGCCTTTCGCATGTCCAATCTATCACTTAGTGTATATTTGCTTTTTATCCTGTAAATTCCTGCTGTTTCAGAAGGAAAATTATTTTATTCTAATATTACGTTATTATTTCATTTTAATATTCAGTTATATTATTGACACTTATACTTTCCATAAGCTAATATTTTAGTATGTAGGAATCTTTTGTAAATTAAAGTGCAAAGGAGGTATGAAAGGGAGTGAAAAATCATTGGCAGGTTTTATTTGTACTAGTTTTTGCCGTTTTTGTCCTGTCAACGGCTTGTTCCAGCCAGCCCCTGTCTCCTGCTCCACATAACAGCACCATACAGTCTGAGCCTATCGATATTAGTCAAGCGGCCTATGTAGGGTCACAAACTTGTACATCCTGTCACGGCAGTACAATTATGGACTCATTTAATAAAACCACTCATGCCGCTTTATTTAAAACAGTCGCCCATTATTCCGGTCTCCATTTAAATCAAACCATTACTGTATATGATGATGGCAATAAAAACAAGCCTGTAAAATTAGAGCTTAATTTGACCCAGGCAGACGTTAAAGGTGTGATGGCCGACCGGCATCTTGTAGCCTCCCTTAAGCCCGGTACAGGATTCATAAGTGATAAGCTGGGCTTATACCGTATTGCCGACCTGGCCCAGGAAAACAACGCCTGGAAACTAACCCCGGCTGTTGAAAAAGATTACGATAAGAATGGTACAAAAGACTGGGGCACTCGAAACTTTGGCGACTGCGCCGTCTGCCACAGCCCGGGACTGGCTGCACAGGCTGTTCAGGCCCCCGGCGCCGGTAAACTCAATGCTGGTATGAGCTGTGAAACCTGTCATGGTCCGGGAAGTGTTCATGCCGCTACAGGCAGTCCTGCAGCCATTGCTGTTAATGAAGATTCCTGCTACATATGTCATGCCGGCGGTGAAAAACCTGCCAATCTCACACCTGAACAGTCATGCCTGGAATGTCACAATCCCCACGGCAATGCCCAGGGATTAATGTTTAAACAAGATACCCTTAGCTGTGAATCCTGTCATGAAAGGGGCGATTCCGACCCCCATCATGCTGTATTAAAAACCCACTAACACAATTTTATGTCCCCCATACCCCTCTGGGCCGTTAATTGTCTTTATTTTAGAGGGTTTGGGTTACATTCTAAGGGAGGGAGCAACATGAATTCCTTACTGGTAACTCTCATTAATTATTACATAGACTTCATCGCTCTTCTTTTTGCTCTAGCTATTTCCGGAATAGTACTGGGCGCGGCCGCTCATTATTTCATCATCGGCCCCCACGGCAAGGAACTGGCCAAACTGCCGCCGGAAATAATCCGTATGACCCTCCTGGAACGGTTTACTCATTTTTTCCGTATGGTCAGCTGCATACTCCTGGCCCTCACCGGCATCGTTTTCGCCACCTTTAAGGTGAATACCCTGGGGTTAAGTTATCAATGGCTTCTTAAGTTCCATGTTTCCCTGGGCCTCATTTTTACTATCAGCAGTATCATTAGTATTGTTATTTACTTTAAACCTTCTTTCTTTAAGAAATACGATTGGGAATGGTATAAATACATGGGAGGCTATCTCACCAAAAAAGAGATGCACCTGCCTGCAGGTAAACTTAATGCCGGACAGAAGGTCTTTTTCTGGTTAAGTGGGGTCCTCAGTCTCCTCCTCATCATTTCCGGTTATATCCTGGCATCCCCCCAGAACTACCACATTAACGTGGCTATGGCCGCTGCTTTAATCCACGGTCTTTCCGCCCTTATGCTCTTTGCGGCCGTACTTGGTCACGCCTACCTGGGTACCGCCGCAAACCCCGGTACTTTTCAGGTCCTGCTGCATGGTAAGGTGGCCAGGGAATGGGCCAAAACCCATCACCCCGAATGGGTCAAAGAATTAGAACAGAGTTCTGCCTGCGGTAAAACTGCTGCTATATAAAAACTTAAAATTTAAAACCCCAGTCTTTTTTTCGACTGGGGTTTCTCTTTTATACCACGGGCATAAGTGCAACTAAGGCTTCTATCTTCACCTTTGGCTCGGTACAAGCCAAGTTTTCTTTAACTTTCAAACAGTTCTGTAGAAAGGTATCTTTCACCCGTATCAGGCAGCACTACCACAATTCTCTTACCACTATTGGCAGGATCTTTCGCCAGCTGTAGGGCAGCAAAAGCAGCAGCCCCCGAGGAAATTCCCACCAGGAGCCCCTCCTTCCTGGCTAATTCCCTGGCGGTTTCATAGGCTTCATGGGCTTTCACGGTAACGATCTGGTCGATGAGTGTCGTCTCTAAGACCTGGGGAACAAAACCCGCCCCAATGCCTTGAATTTTATGGGGTCCGGGATTGCCACCGCTTAATACCGGTGAGTCGGCAGGTTCCACGGCTACAAACTTCACATGGGGAAGTTTCTCTCTAATCACACTGGCCACGCCAGTGATGGTACCTCCCGTACCTACACCGGCCACAAAAATATCAAGCTTACCATCGGTATCTGCCAAAATTTCCTCAGCTGTCGTTAACCTGTGAATTTCCGGGTTTGCCGGATTCTCAAACTGCTGCAGGATTAAAGAATTAGGATACTGCTCTGCCAGTTCCCGGGCTTTTTCAATGGCTCCTTTCATCCCCAAAGCACCCGGGGTTAAAACAACCTCTGCCCCATAGGCTTTGAGAAGCCTGCGTCTTTCTATACTCATGGTTTCAGGCATTGTCAAAATTAATTTTAACCCTTTGGCTGCCGCCACCATAGCCAGCCCCACCCCGGTGTTACCGCTGGTAGGTTCGATTAAGACTGTTTCATTGTTGATACGACCCGCTTTTTCCCCTTGTACGATCATATTCAGGGCAATCCTGTCTTTAACGCTGCCCCCGGGGTTGAAATACTCCACTTTCGCCACTACCTCGGCAAGCATTCCCTCTGTAACCTTGTTTAAACGGACCAGAGGAGTTCTACCAATGAGGCTCGTAATATTATTGTGAATCATCTTTTCATTCCTCCTATTTCCGACTATTTCACTATGATTAGTTGTATTTTATCATAATTAAGGCTTTGGGAAAAGTGGTAATAATAAAAAACCCCGGTACGCCGGGGTGATTATTAGTAACCTTCTTTAACCAGGAAAGCAAAAATCTTGGGATCGTTGAGGCACCAGATTTTTTTCATGGTTTCCTCATACTGTTTTTTGTCTTTATTTCTGGCTGCCGTCATCAATTCCTTCCGTAATTCAGCCACAAGCTCAGGGTGTTTAAAAGAATCCCGGTTATTATATAGGAAGTTGAACAATTCTTCCTGAGCCAGCCGCCGCGTGTATAGATATAAGCCCACCACCATGACAATAAAGATAATAAGACCCAGGGCAAGGCCGCTATACAGGGTTAAACCGGTAAAAGAAGACACTACAAATAAAACCAGTGCAGTAACTAAAGCAATAATTCCCGCATAATAAAAGAACACCTTTTATCTCCTCCTATCCACCATTTGTATATCTTTATTTTACCACAAAAATTATAATAACTTTGTTTTTGATTCTAACAGTTTCAAGGTATAGGCAGTAACGATGCCGTAGATAATTGACCCTATCAGGGTGATAAGGGCAATGTCAGGAGGTGTGCCTTTAAATTTAGGCAAATCGAAAATAGAACCAAATCCGGACAATATAAGCCAAAGAACGATCCCGTAAAAAATACCCTTGAGGAGATAATACCTGCTGGTGGTCAGCATAAGGATATAAGCGAGCACAGCACCAAAAAACAAACCAACGGCGGCATTGGCAATAATTTCAATCAGGAGAACCCCTTCATTCATATTTTGACTCACAAGGATTAATGCCATATCCCCATATGTCCTGTCCGAAAACCCCAAAGTTTTTAAAATAATGGCATATAATTCCTGAACAAGCGCTCCACAAGCTCCGGCCACACTACCAGCCACCAATCTGTCTTTCATTCTCAGATTTTTCCCTTCTTTCACTTTTTAATACTTGTCTTTCCACTACATCAATCACCTTGGCCAGTGGATTACCCTGGTTATACTTTTCCCAATATCCTGTACACTTATATCCAACCCATTCCTTTATACCACTTCTGCTTTAGTATTTGTATTCGGAAGGTTATGAGATACACAACCTTCCCGACTAAAGGTATTTACTCCGGCAGTTTGGCCAGGGCCTCGTTTTTACTAAGGAGCACCAGGGTGTCATTTTCCTCAATAACCGCGTCGGCCCCCGGGCCAACAATAATGTTATTTTTCTTCTTGATAGCCATCACACTGATGCCCAATTTAGCCCTTAAATTCAACTCTCCCAGGGATTTGTTAGTATAAGCGGCAGGAGCAATGATCTCCACAATGCTATAACCCGGTGAAAGTTCGATGAAATCCATCACATGGGCAGTTACTAGATTGTGAGCAAGGCGGATACCCATGTCCTTCTCGGGATAGATAATTTTATCGGCGCCAATTTTTTCTAAGACTTTCCCGTGCAGGGCACTCTGGGCTTTGGCTACCACATATTTTACACCCAGCTCTTTGAGCATGACGGTAATTAAAATATTGGCCTCCAGCTCATTGCCAATGGCAACCACAGCTACATCAAAATTACGAATTCCCAGGGCTTTCAGGGTTTCCTCATCCCTGGCATCTGCCTGTACAGCGTGGGTTACGTCATGAACTACCGCCTGGACAGCGCTTTCCGAACTATCGATGGCCAGTACATCATGCCCCAGAGCACTTAAGGTCTTGGCCACACTGGTGCCAAAACGGCCTAAACCAATGACAGCAAACTGTTTACGCATGAAACTCCTCCTAACCGATGATGATTCTTTCTTCAGGATATTTAATCTGGTTCATGACCAAAGTTCTTTTCTGGGCCAGGGCAAAGACCAAAGTTAAAGGCCCTACCCGCCCGCAGAACATAGTAAAGATGATGGCTAATCTCCCCAGGGATGATAAATGGGGGGTAATCCCCAAGGACAGCCCTACCGTACCAAAAGCGGAAGTAGCTTCAAAAAGCAGGGTTAAGAAATCGGCTTCTTCCGTAACAGTAAGTAGAGCGGTAACAGTCAGGACCAACATCATGGCCAGGAAAGTCATGGCTAAGGCCTTTTGGATAATGTCCTTGGGCAGGGTACGTTCCCCCAGGGTAACGTGACAGTATCCTTTAAATGTACTGGATACCGAGAGGATGATGGCCAGAAAAGTGGTGGTTTTAATGCCGCCACCCGTAGAGCCGGGGGAAGCGCCGATGAACATCAGTACGATGATCATCAGTATAGTGGTATCCCGCAAATCGGGCAGGTTCAGCGTATTAAAGCCGGCCGTCCTGGGTGTGACCGACTGGAAAAAAGAAGCAAGTACTTTAGCCACCGGGTCCAGACTTCCCAGCGTATGAGGATTGGTATACTCCAAAACAAAAATGAACAAAGCACCTAAAAGGACCAAGACTCCCGATACCATAAGGACAGCCCGGGAATGAAGGGTGAATTTACGGCCCTTGTTCACATAGACATCGGAAAGAACAGCAAAGCCTATCCCCCCGGTAATAATTAAAAACATAACGGTAAGGTTCGTGATGACATCCCCCTGGTAACGAGTCAGGCTGGAAAAATTGCCAAACAGGTCAAATCCTGCGTTGTTAAAGGCCGAAACGGCATGAAACACCCCGAAGTACACTGCCTGTCCCCAGCCCATGTCCATAGACCAGCGCACCGTCAAAATCAAAGCACCTAAAAATTCAATAACAAAGGAAATCTGGATTACATATTTAGCCAGGCGGACTATCCCCTCCAGAGAAACCTGGTTTAAAGCTTCCTGCAGGAGAAGACGTTCTTTTAAGGTAATCTTGCGTCCCAAAATAATCGCGAAGAGGGTGGCGAAAGTCATAAAACCTAAGCCCCCCACCTGGATTAAAAGAAGTATCACGACCTGACCAAAGGTAGTGAAATATGTTCCTGTATCAACCACCACCAGTCCAGTCACACATACGGCGGAGGTAGCAGTAAAGAGGGCGTCAAGAAAGTTTAAACCCTGCCCGTTCATCGTCGCAGCGGGCAAGGTCAAAAACAGGGCCCCTAAGAGAATAAGTCCTGCAAAACCCAGAACCAAAATCCGCGGTGGCGTCAAAAATTCCCCTTTTCGTTGTGGTTTCTTTTCTCCCGAATACTGATTTACAATAATGTTTTCCATAGTAGTACCTGCATTAAAATTAAAAATGAATAATTTCTAAAACTTGCAGAAATTGATAAAGAAAAAAGATACTGCCAGTTTTCCCTACCATACTGTTTAAAATGCTGACAAGCTTACTCTTATGGAGCTTTAATTTCTCTTGATCCAGTTTCTTCTTACTTAAGAATTCATAAATCTGTTGCAGCTCCTCTTTTATTTCCTTTTGTTCAGTCTGGGAGAAACTGGTCTGTTCCACATAGTTGACAATATCCTGAAAAGAAAGATGGATATTTAAATCTAACTCCCCTTTACTGTCACAGTGGAGGGAACAGTTGGGATTTAACGAAACATCACCACCATCACTCAATATATTTATACTTTCCCTCAGAATTGCAATAGCCTTATCCAGACCTGACAGGTAGGCCTGGCGAATCTCCGTTAAGTCATGGCTTTCATCATCATGGAGTTTTGGCGGCAGGTGATATTTGATAGCGTTAAATTTTTTTACCATCTCCCCCTGGGGGCCAAAGGCCCTTTCCAGGGTTTCTCTGGTTTTATCTCGCCAGATTTGAAAATTAATATTATGACGGGAAAGCTCCTTCAGGGATTGGGCTGTTTCCACATGGAGTTTCAATGTTTTGACCAGTAGATCCCTGTTCACAAAATGTCATCTCCTTATCTTATGAAAAAGAAAAACCAGGCCATAAAGCCTGGAGGATTGTTTAAGCAAAGATAAGCATACCCTCAAAAGGCACGCTTCCTGCTAAATTTATCTCCTCCAACGCTTACGAGGTTAGCTGACGGATTCGGGCCGAAAGAGTTTAGCCCTACCTTTTTTTGAGAGGTGGGAAGCACTTCCTACTTCTCAAATAGGATTCACCCCAAAAATGTGGGTTCCCCGTTTCCCGCGAGAATTCAGCGCATTTTTTCTTTTTCCCTGCATTATATAATGATTCTTTCAGTTTGTACAGCGTTGGATGGCTTCATCTGCAGCATAAAGTTTTCAAGATTAAATCTCAGTAAATGACTAAATAAATCTAATATAATGTTTATTTCCTGGCGAAGAATACTTATTCCTAACTAAATAGATGTAGGTTGCCACGGGCAGTACTACAACCGTGATAAATTCAGCCAGACTTAAATGAAACATACCGGTAAACCACCTTTCCTCTTTTCAAACCACAATTATTAGCATAATACTTTTGTTATATAATTCAACGATTAAATTTTAGCTAGAAAGTATAAACAATTTAACTAATACCTGCTATACCAATCTAACATCTTAAAAGTCACTTTCTCGTTCTTTATCACTCTATATCTTGAACTTGGCGATATTTTTCTCATCAATTTGCGATTGTCATAATACTGTATACATAATACAATATAATTAAGAAGTAATACTCTGCTACATAAGTTCAGGCTTCCCCGGAATATACCATAGAAGGGAAAGGGGTAGGTAAAATGCAAAGGGAAGTTATGGAAATTCGGAATTGGGAATGTTTAATGTACTGCCAGACCCAGGAGAATTGTGCTGTAGCATGTTGTTTAGAACCTCCTGTCAAAGAAGAAAAATAAACAAAAAGACCGCCCAGCGGTCTTTTTGTTTTTGCATTTTTACTACTTGGTAGAAGGAGTAATTCTCCGCCCTATTTCCATTAATTCATTCATAAAGCCGGACACAGGCCTGCCGGCAGCTATATCCCGGGCAATATCCCTCAGGCGGGTAACCGTATCGGCATCAGCTGTAACGTAAACTGTCTGGATATTTGGCACCTCATTTTTGACCACATTCGTAATGTCGTTTTTCATTTGATTGCTTAGCTGTCCCTTGACATTGGCATGTAAATCTACCCCAACCCAGGCTTGAGTTCCCGAGATAACTACTGTAGCAGAATTGATGTTCTTCATATCAGCAATTTTTTGAGCC
This sequence comes from uncultured Peptococcaceae bacterium, assembly GCA_964637385.1. Classification (GTDB taxonomy): domain Bacteria; phylum Bacillota; class Peptococcia; order DRI-13; family DRI-13; genus Thermanaerosceptrum. Next base: position 15,311 of record CAZWTM010000009.1, on the reverse strand, counting down.
AGCATGTTGGCCTTGGCATTTTCATCAGCCTGCTGTGGTGCCGTTTGGGGTGCGGGTGCAGGAGCCGGGGCAGGCGGGGTTGGAGCCGGCCTTCTCTGGGGAGCACAGGCCGAAACAGTTAAGATACCAAGCAGTAAAGTAAATACTAAAAAGAGTTCTACCCATTTTCTGTTAACCATATCATCACTCCTGATTATTTTAATTGGTTTGCTTTCTTTATTTTTCGTGAAAGGAACATAAAATATGTAGCTTTGAAGAAAATACCATAATTAAACAGGATTTTGCCGAGAATTAAAGGAAATTGTCTCAATGAGCAAGAATATATTTTTAAAGAACAATTCATTACTGTACTTGTACATGTTTTATTAACAACTGGAGGAGCGAAAAACGCTTATGACGCAAAAAGGTAAATTCATTGTACTGGAAGGCGTAGATGGATCAGGAATTACCACCCAAACCTCCCTTCTAAAAACCTGGTTAGAAAAAAACGAAGCTGTCTATGGCCGGACTTTTTTTACAAAAGAACCAACAGATGGCCCCGCAGGCGGGCAGATTCGGTTGGCTCTGGCCAAAAGGCTTAAGCCTTTGGATGAAAGAATGATGGCCCTCCTCTTTGCCGCCGACCGCATAGATCATCTCTACTGTACAGGTGAAAATGAACAAAATAGCGGTATAGTGGCTAAACTGAAAAAGGGAATAAACGTCATCTCCGATCGCTATTATCTGTCATCTTTTGCTTATCAGTCCCTTCAGGTAGATCTAACCTGGCTACGCCAGATCAATGCCTATTGTATCAAACCCGACCTCACCATCCTCCTGCAGCTACCCATCAGTGAATCTATAGAGCGCAGAAAGCGGGCCCGTTTTCACGAAGAGCTCTATGAAAGAGAAGATTACCTGACACGAATCAGCCGTAACTACCTGGAAATTGCAAGTCTTCTACAAGCGGAAGGGGAAAACATCCTGATTGTCAATGCTTTAAGAAAAAAAGAAGAAGTCTTTGCCGAAATACAAGAAGCCATAAAAAAATTATTTTGTTAAGATAAAAAAAGAAAAAAACCTGGACTTGAGGATCCAGGCTTTAATTTTTTCCTAACATTGAAAAATATCTGTTAAAATATCATTTTCTTCATACAGGGCATTGCCAATCACAACGGTATCCACATATTGGATTACCTGGGACACCTGCCGAGCTTCCCGGATCCCCCCGCCATAAACTAAATGAATCTTCCTGCGTCTCTGGCTAAGCTCTTTAAGCACTTCTACATCACCAAAAATGCCGCTATACTCGAGATAAAGAACAGGCAGGTTTAGGATATTTTCTGCGTAGGTAAGATAGGCTATAACTTCCTCCGCCTTTGGCACAGAGGCTGAAGTTAACCGGGCTACAGCTGAGTCGGGGTTACAGACTACATAGCCCTCTACCGCCACCCTCGACCAGTCAATGAGATGCCCAAAAGATTTTAAAGCCCTTAAATGGGCGTCTCTCATCCATTCCAGCTTTCCGGCATTCAGCACCAGGGGAATAAAGTAGTAATCGGCGTCCGGCGTGATACTTTCCAAAGAAGACACCTCCTGCAGCAAAGGCCCCCGGTAACCCGCCTCTTTGATTTGTTTTATGAGCTGCGAAGTATTAGTATAAGTTATACCCTGTGTCCCCCCCACTACGATAGCATCGAGGACCGGGCTCTTTACGAGTCTGTTGAGTTTCGTATTTTCCAGTGTTTTTTCAGGATCCAATTTGGCTATCATTCGCCATTTAGACCAATCAAAAGCCTTCGGCATAAGTCCTCCATCTATTATTTTAAAATCACTTTTATACTAACACATTATATTTTCGTGAAAAACTCGCCTTCCCTAAAAATCTGCTGATGAGAGCGAATCCTAAAGAAGAAAATATAGCAAAAGAAAGGAAGTAGACGCAAGCCCAGCTTGCGTCTACTTCCTTTCTTCTATGGTTACGCTCATGTAAGCAGTTTTTCCGTTACGGTGAATGAGGACAATCACTTTCTCGCCTACCTTGGCTTCCTTCACAGCCTGCTGGAGGTCTTCCGGTTTGGAGATGTGTTTCCCGCTAAACTCCAGGATAATATCCCCTCTCTGCAGGCCCGCCTTCTCAGCAGGTGAACCTTCCTGTACAGCGCTGATTAAGACACCGTCTACCTTCTTCAACCCAAAATATTTAGCGATTTCCTCAGTAACTGGCTGCATATAGACGCCTAACCAGGGCCGGACTACCTTGCCCTTTTCCAGGAGCTGGTCCAGTACCTGCTGTACTGTAGAACTGGGGATGGCGAAGCCGATACCCTGGGCCCTGGCATTAATGGCTGTATTAATCCCTACCACTTCACCGTTTAGGTTCAAGAGAGGTCCGCCGCTGTTACCCGGGTTAATGGAAGCATCAGTTTGGATAAGATCCTTAAACTCTCTCCCGTCTATCACCACAGGCCTTCCTTTGGCGCTGATCACACCTACGGTTACTGTATGATCCAGCCCGTAAGGGTTACCAATGGCAATGACCCAGTTACCTACTTTCATTTTATTCACATCACCAAATTTAAGGATGGGCAGGTCATTTCCCGCTTCAATCTTCACCACGGCCAGGTCAAGTTCAGGGTCGGCCCCTACAATTTTTCCGGGATAGGGGTCCTGACGGCTGGTTAAGTACACTTTTATTTCCTCTGCCCCTTCTACCACGTGGTTATTGGTAAGGATGTAGCCATCCTTGGAGATGATGAAGCCGGAGCCAAGCCCGCTCCTCACCTGGGATTGGGGCTGGGGATTAACCCTGAAATTGTAGCCAAAAAACTCCCGGAAAAAAGGATCATCGAAAAAGGGGTCAACAGAGCGGCTCCTACTCTTGGCATAAGTCTCGATTTTCACTACCGCGGGTCCGGTTTTTTCTACAATCTGCTGAATGGTATCAGGGCCGAAAAAGGAAGCCGCTGTAGAAGCCTCTGAAGGAGTATCCTCAGCTAGGGCAGGCCGGACGATGCTCCAGGGCACATCATAGCCTTTGACCGTCAGCCATACACCGGCGGTAAAGATACCTCCCAGGAAAACGATTAATGTGTAAATCACAAGTAATTTGTTAACCCTTAAGCGATTCATGTAATGTCTCCCTCCTTAACCTGAATAGTACTTGTGAGCGCTACAAGGTTAAAGATACAGGCAAAACCTTAAAATAACCTGAGAAAAACAAAGTCATTTCATGCCTTTCAGCCAACAGCAGTATTGCTTTTCCTGAAAATGGGAAAAGAAATTCTAAATATACTCCCCTGTCCTACCGTACTCTCCACACTTATTTCAGCCCCGTGTTCAGTCGCAATCCAGCGGGCAATGGCCAAGCCCAAACCTGTTCCCCCACCGGAACGGGCTTTACCAGCACGGTAAAACCGGTCAAAGATATGGGGTAAATCTTCCGGGGGTATACCCGGTCCCTCATCGGCAAACAAGATTTCAACCTTATCTCCTTGCCTTTTTACGATAAAACTAACTCTCTTACCGGGCGGGGTATATTTAAAAGCATTATCCAAAAAGATAAAGAGCAGTTGTTTGAAATAATCCCCATCGGCTTTCAAGACCATACCCCTGGCTTCTTCAATCTCTACCCGGAAATGGTGGTTTTCGGCCAGGAAACGGGCCTGGCGGGTTACCTCTTCCAGGACAGGCAGTAATTCCATTTCCTGTAAATTTAAACTCAAGCCCGCATCGGCCCTAGCCAGAGTCAGGAGGTCTTTCACCAGGCGAGAAAGTCTTTTGGTCTCGGAAGATATATCCTGTAGTGCTTCTTTTTGTAACTCCGGACCCTCGTGGGACAGCTGGAGGAGAAAATCAACATTCCCCTGGATAGAGGTAAGGGGGGTTCTTAATTCATGGGAAGCATCAGCCACAAATCTTTTCTGGCTCTGGAGAGATTCCTCCAAAAGACGGTAAGCCTCCTCCAAATTCTCCAGCATTTGATTAAAGGTGAAAGCCAGTTCCCCCAGCTCGTCCCTGGGTCCCACATATTTCACTCTGCTGTGAAAAGCCCTGTGTTCTCCAATAGCCCTGGCTTCCCGGGTGAGGTGGCCGATGGGGCTTAAAGCCTTCCCAGACATAAACCAGCCTAAAGCCAGGGCCAAAAGCACAGAAGTGAACCCGCCAAAGACCAGAATACTTCTCAAACGGCCTAAAGCCAGTGTCAGTGACTGCAGGGGCCGGGCCACCTGTAAAAAGCCAACGATTTCCCTGTCCACAATCAGCGGCTTGAGAATCATTTTAAATTTTTCTTCTCCTACGCTGAAGGTTTGGAAAGCAGTTCCCTTTTTCAGCATTTCCTGTACGGCTTTTTCATCCACAGGCAGGGAATAATTCCCCAGATTTTTGGAACGTACGGCGATTTCCCCCTTGAGGGCCACTACCTGGAGATAAACATCAGGGGCCGCAAAGACCTCCACATCGGGCAGGACCACCTGTCTCAGAAAGAAAGGCAATGTACCTACCACTTTTGTTGATTTGACAACCTCATTGGCTTTCGCTTCCAGATAACGGTCGATTTCCGCCGTTAAGGACCGTTCCAGTAAAAAATAGACAGCACTCCCCAAAACAACCAGTACAGCCAGTAAAATGCCCGTATACCAGAGGGTCAAGCGCCAGCGAATGGGCATAGTGTTTCCTCCTACTCTTTTAAGACGTATCCCACACCTCTTACCGTATGGATCAGGCGGGTCTCCCCTGCCTCTTCCAGCTTGTGCCGTAAATAGCCGATATACACTTCCAGGACGTTGGATTCTCCTTCAAAATCCAAACCCCACACCGTATCCATCAATTTTTCTCTTGTTAAGACCTGGCGGGGATGGGTCATAAACAGGGATAAAAGATCAAATTCTTTAGCGGTAAGTTCAATGGGACGGTTATTCCGCCAGACCTGACGCGTAGCCATATTTACTTTTAAATCCTTGAATTCCAACACAGCCTCTTCGTTAGCACGATACCTGCGTAAAAGGACCCGCACCCGTGCTAACAGTTCCTCCAGGGCAAAGGGCTTAACCAGGTAATCATCGGCCCCACAGTCCAGGCCTTTCACCCGGTCCCTTACTTCATCCTTGGCGGTCAACATCAGGATGGGTATATCAATAACCTCCTTTAGGCGCTGGCATAGCTCATAGCCATCCAGCCCGGGAAGCATAATGTCCAGGATAAGCAAATGAGGTTTATCTTTCATCACCACATCCCAACCCTGGATTCCATCTTCAGCGGCAGTTACCTCATACCCCGCATATTTGAGGCTGCGCATGAGCATGGCCCTGATCTTGGGATCGTCATCAACGACGGCAATTTTTTTAGCCTCCATCTCCTGTAGTTACCTCCCCATCCATTGTGTCAGCCCTATTCTACCATATGGAATTTTGAAATTGCCAGTCCTACAAGTCCCCATAGTTCCTACACCTTCGCACATATGACTATTGTATTTTCTTTGAACAGCAATTGTTAATTTATTGTTAATTAGTTGAGGTGCCAGGCACCTCAACTCAACTTAGCTGCGAGTTAGAATATAGTTTTCCGGTTATACTAAAATATGGACTGGGCTGAGAAAGAACATCTCCTGTCACATAGGGCGGAGATATATACAGGGCAGCAGCGATGGGTTCGCCTTCCTTGGCAGGTATTTTTTTACCGTCTACCAGGATGACCGCATCACAGGCTCTTGTATCGTCACCCAAAATAGGGTGTTTGTTAATCCGCATAGCATGACCTCCTGTTTCAAGGTATAAAGTCACTGTTTTTTCTTTATGTATTCTTCATGTACGCAATTCCTGTGCCATAGTCCAGGCTTTTATTGAAGTTTTGCATAATGTACTGTACTAAAAGGGGGATATCCTCTTTTTTCTTACGTAAGGGAGAAATATGGATATGAAAAGCTAAAGCCCCAAGGCAATGCTTGAGGCTTGACATCATCCTTATTGATTTTGTGGCGTAGGCCTTTCTTTAGCCTCCTCCCAGGAAAGTTCGGGCTCCGGCACCCCTAAAGCCTCAGCCACTTTGGCATAGGCTTCGTGAGCCAGATCGATGGATTTGCTTAAAGTACTAAGGGCCTTTTGGGGGTTATGGAAACCCATGTCATTGGCGGCGCTGACCCAATCCCAGTACCACTGGGCTTCTCTTTGCAGGGCCATGGCCTGCTGAAGCTTGGCCTGATCGGCACGGGGATTATTCTTTGCTGCCACTAAGGCCTTGATAACCTTGGCATTGGCCCAGCCCGCCCTGTCCAAAGCCTCTTTCACCCGATCCTGGGTGTAGAAGACCCGGGCTTTCAGTTCTTCCACACCCCTGCGGTGGCAGACGGTACAGGCCTCTTCCATATGTTTTAAAGGTGAAGTCATCCAGTGGGAAGTATATTTGACATTACCCTCCACGATAAAGGGCATATGGCAATCGGCACAGGAAAGACCCGCTGTCTGGTGGACGCCGCCCATAGACATCTCATAATCAGGATGCTGGGCCTTCACCATGGCATTACCTGTATCGGCATGGGTCCAATCACTAAAACCGATTTCCTGGTAGTAGGCATAGACCTGCTCCGGGTCAGTTCCTTTATCCCAGGGGAATCTCAGTTTTTTCGTATCCTTTTCAAAATAATATTCTACATGGCACTGGGCACACACGAGGGTACGCATTTCCTGGTGAGAGACCTTGTCGATATCCTTACCCATGCGCTGGAAAGCTTCCCGCAAAGCCGGCCTCGTGATCCGCAGACTCATATCGGCGGGATTATGGCAGTCGCTGCATCCGATACTCTCGGTCATGGTAGCTGCCACCTCTTTAAAGGGTGCGCTGTAATAGGCATCCCCCATTTTCTCAATGGTAGCGGGTACCTGGGTGCTCTTACAGGTGAGACAAACAGCCAATGTGGGAGCTCTGCCTGTCTTCTTCACATCCTCCAGGGCATAAACATGTCCCCGGTCATCCTTATAATCTTCGGCAAAACCATATCCGGCCCAGAGGATTTTCATATAAGGATAACGGGCTAAGTGATCTTCGGCCTGGGACCCGTTATATTTACTTGGCCCCTTGCTCATATCCCTGTTTTTTAACCAGCTTTCCCAGTGACGTGGATAGGCCTGGCCGATGACTTCCGAACGCACCTCCTGGGGTGAGATTTGCGGCGTATAGGCCTCGGTGGGGGGTTTGAGAAAAGCCGGATTCCTCACAACCACATATCCAATGGATAGAGCGATTACAGCAATACCGGCTAAAATAGCCCAGTAGCGTCGCGACATGGGAACCCTCCTTTGGAATTTATTTCGACTTCCGATAGCCGATTTCCGAATTCCGACATAAAGATAGGAAGTGCTTTTTTGTGGCGTTCATTACAGTTGACTCTCTTGTATGGACCTGCGTTCAATGCCGTGGGGCGTATAGCGGTGACAGTCAATACAATCCCGTCCTTCCATATTGACATTGCGCAGCAAAGTGCCATGACATTCTAAACAGTTCTCTTTGACAATTCTTTTTGTGTCTTTTTTAGCCTCCAGCACCAGCGGCGTTTGCCCGGTAAAAAAAACATAAGAATCCCACATCCCTGACTTAGCTTTATATAAGGGCTTTAGCACCAAGTTATGCGGTACATGACAGGTATTACAGTTGGCCACGGAGCTGTGGGCCGAATGTTGCCAAACTTGATAGACAGGCCGCATGACATGACAGGAGGCGCAAAATTCCGCACTGTCCGTAAGGCGCACCGTTAAGAAGGATGCAATGATCCCGATTCCTAAAAGCCCTGCCAGGAGGTAAACTATTTTTCGCACTTGCTTCCTCCTTTTCCATCTTTACATTATTATATATTTTTTTTTGCACTATCTATGTTAAGATATTCCTTTTTTCCACATTCCACTTTTCTCCAACGGCAGTTTTTCTACTAATAAGCCGCATTTTACTCCTATAATCCATTTTTTATTCGACGAACGTGACGACTTCATCAATAGCTTTTCTGCCACGGGTTTTGGGAATAATCTCAGGCTTTCCTATGGCAATTAACGCCGCCAGGGAACGAGGTGCAGCTATTCCTAGGAATGATTCTAATTCTGGACGGGCCACATTGGGACCTGTCATCCAACATGTACCATATCCCTTTTCCCAGGCAGCCAAAAGAAAGGTCTGAATCACTGCCCCGATGCTTTGCAGATCCGGTCTGCAACGTAATACATCAATCTCTAAATCGGAAAAGCCCGCTGCTAGCAGCATTTTATCCGCTTTAGACCGGTAGACACTGGTGGTGACGACGATAACGGCTGGAGCATCTACAAAAAAAGTAGCCGCTTTAATAACCGGTTTTAGCTCCTCTTGACTTTTATTAATCCTCTTGCCCAACATTTCAATTTTATTTCTTATAATATCTGCCATCTGTTCCTTTTTCGCCTGATTAGTTACGATAGTAAAATACCACATCTGTTCATTCCCGGCACTGGGTGCATTTATGGCTGTACCAATAATCTCCAGCAGGTCTTCTCTGGCAATTGGCTCTGTCGTAAATTTACGTACACTTCGCCTTTTTGAAACAAGTTCTTTAAACTCCATAAAAATTAACCCGTCCTTTCTCTTTCACTTTCGCCCCGGTGATACATACGTTACTATAACAATTACCATTTTTCTTTAATATTATCAACAGGAACATACTTATATGTGAACTACCTATAGGCCTAGACCAGTCTGCCCACAACCTGCCACGGCACAAGCCACTTTACGTTCTTAAGAAGGCTCAGGGTTTCCGAAGGTACAGCGGCTAAAAGACAGGTAGCAGGTCCCGCTGATTTTTTGACATCGAGGGTCACATTATGATCTAGTTGAAAAACAAGGCCGGCCGTTCTCGCCAACTCCCGGCATTCATAAAGGATACCTTTGGAACCTACGGGCAGCAATTCGTGGACATGTCCCCAGTTCAACAAATTCTTAACAAGAGAGGGTTTGGCTACTTCCGGGTCGTCAGGGCCGCCGGCTGCTACCTCCGGCCCCACTTTGGGCAGGCCAAAGGCTATTACTAAATCTTCTTTCTGCGCTTTGCCCAATAAAAGGTCCTTTTGAGGGACCAACCCCACGGCCACTACACCTACCCCTGTTTGCCGTGTAGGGACATTTTCCTCGGTACTGCCGTTTAAAACCAGGGCTGGGTCTATGCCTGCCAGCACCAGTTCCCGGGCCATGCCCTCGATAATTTCTTCCCCATAAGGAACCATTTCCACGGCCAGGGTATTATAAAAAGCTACAGGTTCCGCTCCGGCCGCCAGGACCTCCATGAGGGGAACCCTGGCAGCAGCGCGTCCTACAAAATAACTTGATACTTTGACCACATCCAGCTCCTTAGCACCGATTGCTCCCAGGGAATCACAGGCTGTCACCAGTACCATCTCCCCGGGCAAATCTAATAGGCTCAAGTCCCGGATTCTTTTAATAATGGGCATGTTCCTCACCTTTGAATATTCTGTTGATGCCTGGTGCTTTGGCTAAAAGAGCAGCAGCAATAATGTTGAGGGCAGAGGCAACGAGCAAAGGCGTAACAAGGCCATAAAAGATCCCGGGGCCCATTATAGGAATGAGAGAGGCAGGAGCCCCTACCCCGTTTAGGATAATAGCCGCACCCATGGCAATAACAGGATTGGTTTTCTTGAAAAGGTAACCGAAGACAAAAGCACAGATACCCATTTCGGCGGCAATTAAGAGGTGAATGGGCAGGGACAAAGGAAAGCCTGCCGTTAAGGCGGTAAGCAAATGACCCAATGCTGCTACCAAAGCTCCCTCCCGCCAGCCCAGAGCGGCCGCGGCAAAATAACCAGGCAGTGAATCCAGAGCTGGTGTCCCAATAAGACTGGGGATTTTGATGTTAGCCCCTACGGCGCTCAAGGCCACCAGGAGACCTACACGCACCACCTGGCGCACATGGATTTTGTCTGAAGTTCTTTTCATAATAAAATACCTCCTTTTTTTTGGTTTTTGGGGTCAGGCTTGCGTAAGTGCGTAATTTCCAGGGATAAAAATAATAGTCCCCAGTCAATACATCATTGACTGGGGACTTTACCATCATCCCAAGTTTAATTACCCCTTTTCCGCGAAGGGGAAATCCAACTGACTGGCAGGTTTCCTGGCTTCCAGATCACAGCTCTCTTCAGCCTTCCCCAGCATACCGCCCAGTGGCTCTTTTTGAAGGTCGCTCCCTGGTTACAGTGACGGGATCGCCCGGGACTCCCACCCGGTTCCCTACTCCGAATCAGCATGTATTTAGTTTACGGTATTTATTCTCCTTCAAAGAAAAAATTCCTGCTAAGAAAATAAATTCTTTAATTTTGCTTTGAAAGCCCAACTGCGATGCTGCTTCTTTGCTTCTTATAATAATGAGGGATATCCCTACAAGGGAACCATGTCCTGTCTCATTAAAAACAAGCAAAAAAGCGTGAGAGTGTCTCATTTATAACAGTCTCAGGGGCACGTTCTATTAATTCGGCCCCACGTGCCAGGTAGTCCACGGATTTTACCTGCTCAACCATTATGTATCCTGTGACCTTTTTGCATCCGGATATTTCTACATGGAGCGGATAATCCCTCCTGGAGGATGTAATTGGACATACTACAGCAAGACCTGTCTTATTATTAAAGAAATCGTTACTGATAACAATGGCGGGTCTCCTGCCTTTTTGTTCATGTCCTGACTGTGGAGTAAAATCCAGCCAAATTATATCTCCCTTTTTCGGTATATAGGCCATTTAAAGCTCCTCTCTTCCCAAGGGGCCTCCCCAATCCTCACCCGGCTTGTAATCACCGTTATAGCCAGCAAACAACTCTTTTAAATCATACTTTTTTAAGGGGGATATTACGTGGCGCAGCACAATTCTATTATCTTCAACAACGATTTCAACTTCGTCCTCCTCGGAAAAGGACGCCTGGTTGAGGATATGTTTTGGTATCCGAATTCCCTGGCTGTTGCCCCATTTTTTAAACCTGGTAATCATAAAAACACCTTCTTCAATGCCATATATACATAGTATATACAACTCGCAAAAGTGTTGTCAATATCCTTTGGGGTCCTTCTCTTTTTCGTTTGAAGGGCTAGTGCCATAAGACGCGCGATCCTTTTTCTTTACCAGTAGAAATCTACTGTTTCCGGCTCAATCAGGGTTATGCGGTTTTCTTTCAACACGCTCTCTGCAGATGCGGCATCACTTACCCGGATGATGACAATGGCATTATGGATATTCCGGGCTATAAAGGCATATGTATATTCCACGTTGATTCCTGCATTTTTAAGCAGGCTTAACATTTTGGCCAGTCCCCCCGGTGTGTCTGCTATTTCCACAGCTATAACTTCCGTGAGCACCACACTGAAACCTGAAGCTCTGAGCAGATTGTAGGCCTTCTCGGTGTCGTTGACTATCATGCGCAGAATTCCCGAGTCTGAGGTTTCTATAATGGAAAGGGCCCTGATATTTATATCATTCTCGCCCAACAATCCCGTTAAATCCGCCAGACTTCCCACTTTATTCTCCAGGAACACGGTAAGCTGTTTTATTTTCAATTTTGCCCACTCCCTTCTCCTTTTGCTTTATTATAGCAAATGTGTAATCCCCGTAGAATAAAAAGCGTGTTATTAAATCTAAAGTAACCGTTGTCATAGACCAACTGGACATGGTTATCCATAAGACAGTATGAATAAATCAGGAAATTGTATTTAGTCTTCAGCCTCTTTGGATTATACTTGTCTATAAAGTGCCATTACCCGTCCCAAAAGGGAATTTGTCTGTCTAAAAGTGTAATTTTTTTATAAAATATTACCTACACAAAAAAAGAAGGCAGTACATCAAAGTACTCTCTTCTCTTTTTCGCTTCTGTTATCTAAGCAAGATTCTTCCCAAACCTCTTTTTCAATTCCTAGGCTTTTTCAGTCGTGACCAGAGCTGTTTGCTTGGTGTTAGCCAGTATCAGTTCATAAGTAGATCGCTCTTCACGTGTCACCATGACAACACTCCTCATATCCAGGAAATGGAATTTATGATTATCCTGTACCATCAGTTTTTGCAGGCTGCCAAAATAAATATTAACAAAAAAATTGTCTCTTATGAGGGGGCTATAAAATATTCACTAATCCAGGGGCTGATGTTGACGGCATGGAAGTAGCTAAGGAAGGCTCATTGCTACTTTGTTTATAAAGGTACAATCTATTTCAGTATCTTTATATTTTTGAAGATGTCATTAATGTGCCCATAAATAGAAGGGACCACGTTTGCGTATTTTTTTAATTCCTCTTCGGTTAAATCAATATCTATTGGGGCAATAAAATAATAAACATGCTTTTCATTTTGTCCAATTATATAAGCCTCATTAAAGCTGTCACCTTCTAATTTTCTTATGTTTTTATACTCCTCAAGCGACCAAAACATAATTTTAAATAGTTCAATTTCTCGCTCTGATGATAGTTGATATGAAAAAATAACCTGGTTATTGTCTTCGGTAATTTTACACTTATCTTTCCAGGTTTCAGGTATACTGACCTCGATTTCATTTTTTAATACTATTGAATGAAAGGTGACGGGGGCAACAGAAGGATTGTTGTCTTGCTTCTTGTGTTTGTTATAAACTCCACAGGCACTGATAAAAAGAAGTAATGTAATTAAAGCTATTACTTCCATTTTTTTAATCTTGCTTTTAATCAATATCCACACTCCTAAAAGAATTTTCTAACACTATACTTAACACTATATTATATACCAAGAAGGTGTTATTTTAATTAGCTGAGTACTTCCATATTTTATCTGTTGTAAATTACTAGTTTGTATAGAGGTTGACTGCCAACGACATCTACAAGGTTTCGGTAAGTTCCCGTATTGGGATCTATGCAGCCATAATCCATTAAGCTGGTTCCCTGGCCGTATACAGCCTTTACTACAACATAATGTGTTCTACCGTTAGTCTGAACAAAACCTAATATTACAGGTTTATTTTGCTCCATGGCTACCTGTGCATAACTGAAAAATGTATTAAGTGAAGGATTGTTTATGAGGGTGTTGATACCGGAAATGTAGCCGCTTCCTCCCCGACCAGCAACCTCTGTCCAATATAAGGGGCATGCGTAATTTCCCATATCAATATTAAATATTTTGGGAGTAGTGTTTTTTCCATAGTAGGCTGCAACCATTGTTGAAGAGGTTAACGCGCAACCGGCATTTCCAATTGTTTGATTTTCAGTTTTCATGAGGTCATTCTTCCAAGACAAATCGTTCTGACTGAATGCAGGAACAGGCATATTAATGTTATAAGGGGGGAGCAGTAAGCGAACACGGAAATCTGCTGTCCGCGCAACATCTCCATAAATGTTGGGAGTGTTTTGAGTAAAATCAATCACCTGTGGTTGTTTTGGAGCTGCAAGTGTATCTAAAGAGGATACCATTAATCCAACCAGAAGTTTTTTCCCTACCTTTCAAAAATTAATTTGGTTTTGAATACCACACCTTCTTGGTACTAATTAGACAAATAAATCTATAAAAGTTCTAGTGGGTGGAAAACTTTTATGTTTTTTTAGAGAAAAAAAATCACTCGAGCTTGCATTGGTGTTTTTCTTAATCAGTACTAACGTAAAAATTTAACCACATATAGCCTGGGTAAATGAAATAAGGCAAATGGAAGAAAGATAAAGCGCGTTTGCGATCTTCAATAATTTGTTGAGCCCTAGTTTCATTTTTCGATTGCGTGTATGCCCTGAGTCGGCGTCATTTCCAGGATGAAAGTACTTGTATAACCCATATCCGTGGTGTAGCTCCCCTAACGGGACTTATCTATACATTGAACATGGTGATCACACCTTGTATACTAAGAGCAGCTAAGAATTTGGTTTACATAACACCAAATTTGCAGTTGCTCTTTAGTTTTTTAGTCTTTGATAATTAAAAGCCTAATTACTCACAATAGGTGTTTATGGTTAGGATGTCTTTGGGAAAATAGCCTTAGGTGAGTGCCTACCAAGGGAAGAGAATTAAACCTAAATGGCATCTCTTGTATGCTATCACCAACTTAGTCATTTAACGACATCCAATAAATTCCGGAAAAATTCTTTTAGCCCACTGGATTCACCCCCTTTCCTAAATTCACTCCCTTCACTTCCTACTTTAGTGTATAAATTTAGGACTGTCTCATAACCTCGTCTATAAAGTGCCATTACCCGTCCCAAAAGGGAATTTACCTGCCTGAAAGTGTAATTTCTTATAAAACATTACCTAAACAAAAAAGAGAAGGCAGTATAAAAAAGTACTCCTTCTCTTTTCGTTTTAATTATTATCTAAGCAAGAACCTCTTTTTCAATTCCTGAGCTTTTTCGGCCGTGGCCAGGGCTATTTGCCTGGTGTTAGCCAGTATCAGTTCATAAGTAGATTTACCCAAGGGGGACATGGAAACGAGCATGTTTAAGTTGATGATATACCCTTTATGGGTACGGAAAAAGTGTCTGCCATTAAGACGCTGTTCCAGGGTTTCCAGAGAATCGGTCGTTTGAATAACCTTTTCCCCAGTAAGATGAATTTTGGTTTTTCGTTCGTCACGAGTTACCATGACAATATTTCGGGTATCCAGAAAGTGAAGTCGACGATTATCCTGCACCATCAGTTTTTGCAGGCTGCCGACTCCTTCAACCTTTTTCTCATATAATTTGGCCAGTTTTCTTTCTTTAATTATCCCCTTGACCCGCTCCATGGTCCGGCTAATACGGTCTAGCTTAAAGGGCTTGAGCAGGTAGTCAAAGGCATAGACATCAAAAGCCTCCTGGTGGTACTGGGCATAGGCGGTGGCAAAAATGATGAATATTTGTGGGTATATGTCCACTATTTCCTTTGCCGCCGCCAACCCGTCCATCCTGGACATATCGATGTCGAGAAAGACAACATCGGGCTTTAGTTTCTCCACCGCTTCTACTAAGGCAAGGCCATCCCCTACTTCCTGGATAACCTTTACATCCTCCAGGCCTTCCAATGTCTTTCGTAAGATCAACTGCATCCGCTGATCATCTTCGGCGATCACAACTTTTACAACCATAAGGTTTCTCCTTTAGAATTTTTGTAAAGCCTTCGGCGTCTTGGGTTGGTAAAAGGTAAATAGGCTGGCAGGCTGTACACCCAGATTGGCTACAGCTACCAGGACTATTGCCAGGGAGCTGTACAACCATTTTTTCAACATACTCAGCACCTCCTTTCCTCAAGAAATCCAGCAACATATTGATATAACCTACTGCCTTGTAGGCCTGAGTGTTGATGCCCACATTATTTGGCGGCCACTTGATAACCGTCAGTGGCGGTTGT
>CAZWTM010000008.1:21017-58385 GCA_964637385.1 uncultured Peptococcaceae bacterium | reverse complement strand
TTACTTTAGATTAGACTAAAAAGCCATAATAAGGAAGAGGGTTGAGCAACATGCTCAACCCTCTTCCTTCAGTGATCACAGGTATTTTGGCCAAGTTCCAAGGTGTCATTTAAATAACTAGTTACCACATCATCGGTATCTATGGCTGGTGCACCTGTAATAACGTGTACTCCTGCTGCTTC
Source organism: uncultured Peptococcaceae bacterium (assembly GCA_964637385.1). Classification (GTDB taxonomy): domain Bacteria; phylum Bacillota; class Peptococcia; order DRI-13; family DRI-13; genus Thermanaerosceptrum. The sequence goes on along the minus strand of CAZWTM010000008.1, from coordinate 58,203 downwards.
GAAAAGGGCCCGGGCCCGTGCTCCCATACCACCGGTTATCACTAGATCAGCTCCTTGTTGTTTGATCCAGGGGGGAAGGATTCCGGGTTCATGGGGTGGTGGAATTAACATTTTTATTCCTTTAATCTTCTTTTCATTGGGATCAATATCATAAAAGGCGAATTTCTCACAGTGACCAAAGTGCATACAAAGTTGATTGCCTGCAACAGGTAAAGCAATAATCATATGTTATCTCTCCTTATATCAGTTTAATGTGTGGACAGCAAAGTCCTAATACTCGCGGCCATTTTCTCCATCTTTTGTGCCACGGCACTGGCGGGAGCAAATTCCACGATGCTCATGCCTTGGACTTGAGCTTGAGTGATGGTATTGTCGTAGGGGATAACACCTACAATCTCCAGGCCGAAATTTTGGCATTTTTGTGTGAGCGTGTGGGTCATAGGCGGATTAAGGTCTGCCTTGTTGATACAAACAGCAGACCTGACCTTAAAGTGTTTTGTCAGGGAAACTACCCTTTCCAGGTCATGAATTCCCGACAGAGTAGGTTCCGTGACGATTAAGACTAAGCTTGCCCCGGAAATGGAAGCGATCACTGGACAGCCGATGCCTGGTGAACCATCTATGAGAATAAACTCCTTTTTTTCGGCAGCGGCCAATCTTCGAGCCTGGTTTTTCACCAGGGTTACGAGCTTGCCAGAGTTTTCTTCAGCAATGCCCAGCCTGGCGTGGACCATGGTACTGTAGGGAGTAGTAGAAACAAACCAGTGTCCGGCCATGTTTTCCTTTAAGTCAATGGCTCCCGCCGGGCAGAAATAGACACAGACCCCGCAGCCTTCACAGGAGGTCTTATCAACTATATAATTCTCCCCGATGGCGGCAAAACGGCACAATTCCAGACACTGTCCGCATTGCAGGCACTTGTCCCGATGAATGAAGGCGGTTTTACCGCTCCAGAACTCATGCTCTTCTATAGTTTGCGGGTTAAGAACCAGGTGTAAGTCGGCGGCATCCACATCACAGTCGGCCAGTACCTTGTTTTCTATCAGGCTAGCCAGGGCGGCTACAATGCTTGTTTTTCCGGTTCCACCTTTCCCGCTGATGACGACCAGTTCTTTTAGCATGGAACAACCCCCTCCAGCCTCCGGACAAGGTCAGCAAAGACATTTTCGTACCGGGGTAAGGCTTCCAGCAGCAATTGGCCCCGGGAATAGGCCTGGGCTATTTGCCGGTCATCGGGTATTTCCAGGATAATGGGAATGTTTTCTTGGGCACAGTATTGCCATACCTTCCTGTCGCCAATGGTAGAACGGTTAATAATGACGGCCAAAGGAATATTTAATTCCCGGACGGTTTCTACTGCTAATTTGAGGTCATTGAGACCAAAGGGAGTGGGTTCCGTTACCAGCAGCACGAAATCACTTCCTCGCACGGCCTGGATCACAGGACAGGAAGTACCGGGAGGGCAGTCGATGATTACCGTTTCTCCGTCCCTGCCGTGGCGTTTAACTTCTTTAATTAAAGGAGGGGACATGGCTTCTCCTACCCGTAAACGGCCCTGGATGATGCAGAGACCGTCCTGTACTCCCATTTCCACATGGCCCACTTCTCTGGCCCTTTCGCTCAGGGCTGCTGAAGGACAGACCCGGATGCACCCCCCGCAGCTGTGGCAGAGTTCCGGGAAGGTTAAGACTTTGCCTTTTAAGGATACAATAGCCCCGAATTGACAAATCTCGCCGCATTTTCCGCAGCCGATACAGCGGGCAGTATCTACATGTGGTACCGGCAATTCAAAAGTTTCATCCGCATACCAGGTAGGCTGGAAAAAAAGATGATTATTAGGCTCCTCTACATCACAATCCAGGAGCGCCACTTTATGGCCAAGCTTGTTTAGATAATAGGCCAGGTTGCTGGCGACAGTGGTTTTACCTGTGCCGCCTTTTCCGCTGGCAATAGCAATTTGCATCATGTGTACCCCCGTTTATGAACTCCTTGCAATTTATATCCAGTGTCCTTCTACATTGTTGCTTTCAGCTTTTTCCAGCTTTCCCTGTTTAAAAGCTTCTATGGCTTCTTGAACAGTTATACCACGGGCAAAGTATATATCTACTCCGGCTTCTTTCAATGTACGAAAAGCTTTGGGCCCGACATGCCCGGTGATGACAATATCTGCTCCTGCATTGACCAGATTTTGTGCAGCCTGGATACCTGCTCCCTGCTCAGCATTAAGGACCTGTACGTTGTCAAGACACTGATAGGACTGGTTAGCTAAATCAAAAATAATGAAGTTGGATGCCCGGCCAAATCTTTCATCCAAAGCATCGCTCAAGCTATTACCCATACAGCTTACTGCAAGTTTCATTTCCTTAAACCTCCTTTCATTAAAAATAATTGACATATGCTCAAAATTAATATATCATAGTATTGAGCATACGTCCATAATATATGCAAAGAAATTTAAAAAAGGGGGAAATAAAAAATGCCAGGTTTCAATGGAATGGGCCCTTTTAACCGGGGACCAATGACAGGTTGGGGCCGAGGATACTGTATCACAGAAGTTTCAACTGATAAGGAGGCGGCCTGGACCGGGCTGGGTTTTGGCCTGGGCCTGGGTTTAGGGAGAGGACTGGGCAGGCGCTTAGGCAGAAGATTTAACGATGCCTGGGGCCGGGGCCTTAGATGCTGGGGATTTAGAGGGGTTTGGCGGTCTGACCTGGATAGGTCCCTGTTAAAAGAGCGAGCTGCATTTTTGAAAGAAGAGTTAAACAGGATTGAGACACTGCTTGAGGAAGATAAAGAGAATATTGACGAGAACAAATGAGCAGAGTGGAGTACCCTCTGCTCATTTCGCATGATTTGAAAAAAATTAGTTGAAAACTATAAATTATTAGCATATGTTTAAAATAAACATTGCAATTCCCGTCAGGAGGAACATAAAATGTCCCCCAGGCAGATTGATTTCGAATTTGTGGTCAATAGTATTTCTGAAGGTGTATTTACCGTTGATACTGAATTTAATATTACAACCTTTAACAGGGCTGCCGAGTACATCACAGGGTATTCACGGGAGGAGGCCCTGGGGCAGAAATGCTTTCATCTTTTGAAAAGTTCCCACTGCTGTGGTGAGAACTGTTTAATGCACAAGGTAGTACATACAGGAGAAAAGGGTTATTCCACCGATGTGGTCATTATTGCCAAAAACGGTGAGTTTGTGCCTGTGGAAATTTCGGTGATGCCCCTTTTTGATGAAGCAGGCAGGATTATCGGGGGCCTGGAAATCCTGGCGGACCAAAGAAAGCTGCAGCGTATGCGGGAGGAACTCCACGGTCGCTATAGTTTTCAGAGTATTATCGGTAAAGACCATAAAATGCAGGAAGTCTATGAAATGATTGAAGCCGTGGCCCCTTATCGTTCCAGTGTCCTGATTGTGGGTGAAAGATGCACGGGCAAAGAACTGGTGGCCCGGGCCATTCACTACTTAAGCGACAGGCGTTACAAACCATTTATAAAAGTCAATTCGGCTACTTTGACTTCGAATCTGCTGGAATCCGAACTTTTCGGCCATGAAAAAGGGGCATTTACGGGAGCCCATGCCACTCACCAGGGCCGCTTTGAACTGGCGGATAAAGGGACCATTTTTCTGGATGAGGTAGGGGAGATTCCCGTAGATTTACAGGCCAAGCTATTACGCGTCTTACAGGATGGGGAATTTGAGCGGGTGGGGGGCAAGAAAACCCTGAAAACAGATGTCCGGGTCATTGCCGCCACCAACCGGGATTTACCTGAGGAAATCAAAAAAGGGACCTTTCGCCGGGATCTCTTTTATCGTCTCAATGTTTTTCCTATTAGGATGCCGCCCTTGAGGGAGAGAAGAAACGACATTCCTTTGCTCCTGGAGCACTTTATCGGTAAGTTTAATGCTTTTTTCCAAAAAGCCAAGAAAGGCGTGGCCCGGGATGCTTTGAATTTTCTTCTCCAGTATGATTACCCCGGCAATGTGCGAGAACTGGAGAATGCCATTGAATACGCTTTTATTAAGGGGAGAGGGGAGTATATTGTATTTGAAGATTTACCGCCCCATATGATTGCCGCCCTTCCTGAAAACACAGGCCTGACCAGGCTGGAGGATTGGGAAAAACACCAGATCCAGGTGGTTTTAGACAGGTGTGAAGGAAATAAACAAAAGGCGGCCCGGCTTCTGGGTATTACGCGAAAAACCCTTTATAACAAGATGCAAAAATATAACCTGTAAAGTATGTGTATTTATGTAAACAATGCCGGAGATTATTTGTTCATATGTTCTTAATATGGGTACCCGGTGAATGGGTAATAATTATACAGCTGCTGTATAATTATTACCCATTTTATTGTTCTTTTAAATTCTTATAAAATCCCCGGAAACCTGCAAACAAAGGGTTTACGGGGATTTTTTATTGCTGGCATCAAATTTGCTCTATAGAAAGATAAAGGGAAAAGGAGGGAGTGCCATGGCGGTGACTGGCAAAAATGATAGGGACTGGAATGAGGAAAAAGCCAGGAAGTTAGCCATGCTGGAGGGCATCCGGGAGCTGGAGGATAAACACTGGCGGGTGATTTTCTACCTGCGCAGCTATTACGAGGATTTTCAGAAGATTCCCCCTCTGTATAAAATCTGCACAAATACCGGGTTAAACACTCTGGAGATCTACCGTCTTTTCCCCCGGGGAGGACTTTCCAGTGCCTGGCGCATCGCAGGATTACCTCCTCTTAAAGGGGATATTTAAGAAAGGTGGTGTGGTGATGGGTAGCCTGAATATTTTAGGTTCTCAGTTAAGGCGTCATTATCTCTCTTTAGGACATGACTGTATCAAAGACGAGAAAATCTGGGAGGAGATGGTGGAAAACATCCTCAGCAAAGAAGGAATTGTCCCCATTACTCCCCGGCATCGTCAGGTCATGTCCATTGTACGCAAATCCTACCTGGAGCGGAAACGGGCCCCTTCGGTGCGGGAATTGTGCGCTCTGGCGGATTTGACCCTGAGTGAGTTTTTTGCCCTTTACCCCGACTGGCCCCATACCCTGTTTATTGTAGATAGCATTGTCAGCCAGGTGCTGGGCATTCCCATCTGGCAGACGGATTGTTAAGGAGGTTGAATATGTCGTTAGTACGTGCCGAAACTCTGAAGCCTTACTTCAGGGAAGAAATCAGCAATGCCTATAAGACTCTGGGCGATACCCTGGATTTTACCCATTGTCTGGCCTGCGGGATGTGTACGGCCGGTTGCCCCTTCAGCGACCTTCATGAAGACATGGATCCCCGGAAGTTCCTGCGCATGGTCTTGCTGGGAATGAAAGAGGAAGTGCTGTCAAGCCCCTTTATCTGGAATTGCTCCATGTGCGGCAGGTGTACCATGCTCTGTCCCATGGGTGTAGACATTGCCGGCATAGTGAGGACCATTAGAGGTAATTTTGGGGTCAAGTCTCCCGGTTTTCTCCAGGAAGTGGTGGAAAACCAGATCAGCACCGGCAATCAGATGGCCGTTTCCCGGGAGGATTACCTGGAAACCCTGGAGTGGATGGAGGAGGAGCTCCAGGCGGAAGTGGACGATCCGGAGGCCAGGATACCGGTGGATAAGGTGGGGGCTGACTTCCTGTTTCTCTGGGATCCCCGGGAAATTAAATACTATCCCCAGGATGTCCAGAGCATTGCCAAAATCATGTATGCTGCCGGGGCCAACTGGACCTGCAGCAGCGAATACTGGGATGCCACCCACTATGGCTTGTTCAGCGGCGATGACGAGGCTTCCACCGTGATGTTGAAACGCATTGCCCAGCAGGTAAAGAAGCTGAAGGTTCAGTACCTGGTGGTGACGGAATGCGGCCATGCCACCCGGGCCCAGCGCTGGGGCAGGAAAGTCTGGCTCAGCCCGGAAGAGGGAAATTATCCCGTATATAATTTTGTGGAAATCCAGGCCCGGTGGATTAAAGAAGGGGTCATTAAACTGGATCCTTCCCGCAATCCTGAGCCTGTGACTTTCCATGACCCCTGCAATATGGTGCGGAAGGAAGGCATCGTGGAAGAACCCCGCTATTGTGTTTCCCGGGCGGTCCTGGATTTCCGGGAGATGTGGCCCAACAGGGAGTATAACTACTGCTGCGGCGGCGGTGGCGGCCTTCTGGCCTTCGGCAAGGAGAGCAAGGAGAACCGCTTGAAGAAAGGGAAGCTGAAAGCGGAACAGATAGCCCAAACGGGTGCCAAGATAGTCGTCACTCCCTGCCATAACTGTTATGATCAGCTGAGCGACATTATCAAAGCTTATCAGCTGAAAGTGAAATTGAAACATGTGCATCATCTGGTCAGCAATGCCCTCATTCTAGACTAAGTGAAAAAGGAAGTGAGTGAAGGTGAACAATACGCCCAAAGTGGGTGCCGTACTGGTAGCAGGTGGAGGCATTGCCGGTATCCAGGCTTCCCTGGATCTGGCGGAAATGGGTTATAAGGTTTACCTGGTGGAAAAGTCGCCGGCCATCGGCGGGACCATGCCGGCCCTGGACAAGACCTTTCCCACCAATGACTGTTCCATGTGCATCCTCTCGCCCAAACTGGTGGAATGCGGCCGCCATTTGAACATCGAAGTTATCACCGGCGCAGAAATAGTCAGTGTAGAAGGAGAAGCAGGGAACTTTCACGTTGAAGTAAAAAAGAAACCCCGCTTTATTGAGGTGGAAAAGTGTACCGGTTGCGGCGAATGCGCAGCCGTGTGTCCCGTGGAAATAGACAATGAATTTGAAAAAGGCTTGTCCAAAAGAAAAGCCGTTTATAAGCAATATGCCCAGGCTTTTCCCCATGCCTATGCCATAGACAAGGAGGGTCCTGCCCCTTGCAAAGGAGCCTGTCCTGCGGGGGTTAATGCCCAGGGGTACGTAGCCCTGATGGCCCGGGGGAAGTTTAAGGAAGCGGCGGAAATCGTCTATGAGGATCTCTTGCTGCCGGCTACCATCGGCCGGATCTGTCCCTATCCCTGTGAGGAAAAATGCAGCCGGGCCCAGGCTGAAGGCGCCGTGTCCATTGCGGCTCTGAAGCGTTATCTGGGGGATCATGAGCCCCGTCCACCTTTTGTTTTGCCGGAAAGAAAAGAAGACAAGGTGGCCGTGATTGGTGCAGGGCCTGCAGGGCTTACTGCCGCCTTTGAACTGGCCAAAGAAGGTTATCCCGTGACGGTCTTTGAAGCCCTGCCCGTTGCCGGGGGCATGCTGGCCGTGGGAATTCCCGGTTACCGCTTGCCCAGGGAAGTGTTGGAAAGAGAAATCGCTTATTTAAAGGACTGGGGTGTGGAAATCAAAACCGGTACGCCCCTGGGGCCCCAGCTGACCATTGAAGATTTGCAGAAGCAGGGGTATAAAGCAATTTTCCTGGCCACCGGGGCCCACGGCAGCAGAAAACTGGACATTCCCGGCGAGGAGGGAGATGGGGTTTATTCCGGGGTGGAATTTTTGCGCAAGGTGAATCTGGGGGAAAAAGTCCCCCTGGGAGAAAGAGTGGCTGTCATCGGCGGTGGCGATGTGGCCATGGATGCGGCCCGCAGCGCCCTGCGCCTGGGGGCCCGGGAGGTTACCGTTTATTACCGCCGCAGCCGGGAAGAAATGCCGGCCCGGGAGGAGGAAGTCCTGGCCGCCCTGGAAGAGGGGGTAAAGTTTAGATATCTGGTGACGCCCGCGGCCTTTGTCCACGAAGAGGGAAAACTTAAAGGCATGTCTTTAAAGGAAATGGAACTGGGGGAACCCGATGGTTCCGGCAGGCGCCGCCCTGTGCCCAAGGCAGGCCTGCAGGAACTGGTCCCCGTCGATACGGTGATTGTGGCTGTGGGACAGGTACCGGACATCTCATATTTGCCTGATGCCATTCAGCGGACGTCCTGGGGCACCATCGCCACCGATGAAGTGACCCTGGCCACTTCCCTTCCTGGGGTTTTTGCCGGAGGAGAAGCTCGCACGGGTCCGGGGATTGCCATTGGGGCTATCGCGGAAGGGAAGGAAGCGGCCCGCTCCATTAGCCGTTATTTAAAGGGCCAGGACCATTATCAGGGGCGTTTCCCCCGGAAAAATCCCCTGGAGCCCAGGCCCCTTCGGCCGAAAATGGAAAAAGTGGAACGGGTGGCCTTAAGGGAAATTGCCCCCCAGGAAAGGGTCAGGAATTTCCGTGAGTATGTGCTGGGGCTTTCAGCGGAAGAGGCCCAAAGGGAAGCGGCCCGCTGCCTGGACTGCGGACCCTGTTCCGAGTGTATGCAGTGTGTGAGGGTCTGTAAAGCGGAATGCATTGACCATTCCCAGGAGGAAGAAAGGCTGACCCTGCACGTAGGGGCTGTGCTCTTGGCCCCCGGTTTTCAAGAGTTCCCCGGCGAAAAACTGCGCCATCTGGGTTATGGCCGTTATCCCAACGTCCTGACCAGTACTCAGTTTGAAAGAGTCTTAAGTGCTTCCGGCCCCTTTGGCGGGCATCTGGTACGGCCTTCTGACCACAAGGAGCCAAAGAAAATTGCCTGGATCCAGTGTGCCGGCTCCCGTACCCTGAAGGATGATAAACCATACTGTTCCAGTGTGTGCTGTATGTATGCCATCAAGGAAGCCGTTATCGCCAAAGAACACAGTCCTTATCCTTTGGATACCGCCATCTTCTATATGGACATGCGGAGCCATGGTAAGGATTTCGAGAAATATTACCGGAGGGCAGAAGACCAGGGAGTCCGTTTTGTCCGTTCCCGTATTTTTAATGTGGAAGAAGCTCCGGAGACGGGGAACATCCGCATCCGTTATGCCCGGGAAGACGGGGCCATTGCTTATGAGGAGTTTGACCTGGTAGTACTTTCCGTAGGCCTCTGTGCCAGTGAAGACAGTTTGAAATTAGCCCAGACAGCGGGTTTTGCCTTAAACGAATACGATTTTGCGGCTACCTCCGGCTATGCTCCTGTTTCCAGCACCCGGGAAGGGATCCTGGTGGCAGGCGCTTTCAGCGGGCCCAAGGATATTCCCGATACCGTCACCCAGGCCTGTGCCGCGGCCAGTGAAGCTGCATGCCTTCTGGCTGGCGCTAAAAATTCCCTGGTCAAAGCCAAAGCCTATCCTCCTGCAAAGGATGTAGTGGGGTTTAAGCCCAGGATCGGTGTGTTTATCTGCCACTGCGGCATTAACATTGCCAGTGTGGTGGATGTGAAAAAAGTGGCGGAAATAGCCAGAAGTCTGCCCCATGTCGTCTGCGTTGAAGATAATATGTATACCTGTTCCCAGGATACGCAAATCAGGATGAAGGAAATCATCGCGGAACACAGGTTGAACCGTGTGGTGGTAGCGTCCTGCAGTCCCCGGACCCATGAACCCCTCTTCCGGGAGACTTTAAAAGAGGCGGGCCTTAATCCTTACCTCTTTGAAATGGCCAATATCCGTGACCAGTGTTCCTGGGTCCACATGCATGAGCCGGAAAAGGCTACGGAAAAGGCCATAGACCTGGTGAAAATGGCTGTGGCCAAGGCCCGTCTTTTAGAACCGGTAGAGACCGTGTCCGTACCCGTGGAACAAAAGGCCCTGGTCATTGGTGGCGGCGTAGCCGGGATGACGGCGGCTTTAGCCATAGCTTCCCAGCATTATCCCGTCGTCCTTGTAGAAAAGGAAGGAGTTTTGGGAGGAATGGCCAACAGGCTTTATTTCAACCATCTGGGGGAACCAGTCCGCCCATATTTAGAAGATCTGCGAATTCAGGTTACCAGCCATCCCTTGATTAAAATCTACCTGGAAAGCGAAATTAAAGAGATCAAGGGATTTGTGGGCAATTTCCACACGACTATAGAGAAAGGAGAAAAACAGGAAGAGATTACCCATGGCGTGGTGGTTATAGCTACTGGTGCCACTGAATACAAACCCCAGGAATATCTCTACGGCCAGAATCACTTGGTCAAAACCCACCTGGAGTTAGAAAAGCTTTTGGTAGAACAGCCAGAAGTTGTAAAAGAGATGGAATCTTTAGTCATGATTAACTGTGTGGGTTCACGGAACCAGGAACACTCTTACTGCAGTAAGGTATGCTGCAATCAATCTGTGCAGCTGGCCCTGAAAGCCAAGGCCCTTAATCCCAGACTTAATGTGTATGTCCTTTACCGGGATATGCGTACTTATGGTTTCCAGGAAGAGTTTTACCGGCAGGCCCGGCGGCAGGGGGTTATTTTCATCCGTTATGATCTGGAAAGGCAACCTCAAGTACGGGTGGCAGAGGGAAAACTTATTGTGACCTGCCGGGACCATGTTTTAGGCCGGGAGCTAGAGATAAAAGCTTCATTACTAAGCCTGGCTGCTGCGACAGTAGCACGGGATAATGCGGCTTTGTCTCAGGCCCTAAAAGTTCCTCTCAACGAAGACGGTTTCTTCCTGGAAGCCCATATGAAACTAAGGCCTGTGGACTTCAACACCGACGGCGTTTTCCTGTGCGGTTTGGCCCATGGCCCCAAACCCCTGGTGGAGACAATTACCCAGGCAAAAGCAGCTGCGGCCAGGGCCTGCACCATCCTCAATAAAGAGTCTTTGGCTGCGGGAGGACTTACGGCCCAGGTCAATCCTCTAAAATGCAGCGGCTGCGGTACTTGCCAGAGTATCTGCCCCGCCAGGGCCGTAGAGGTTGATATGATGGAAAAGATAGCCAAAGTGAATCCGGCCCTTTGTAAAGGCTGCGGCGCTTGCGCTGCCTCTTGCCGCGCCGGGGCCATTGATGTGCGGGGGTTCCGGAGCGAGCAGATCATGGCCATGCTGAAACAAATCGGGTGAAGGGGTGAAGAGAATGAAGGAACCGAAGATCGTAGCCTTTTTATGTAACTGGTGCAGTTATGCCGGAGCTGACCTGGCAGGTGTCAGCCGCCTCCAGTATCCACCCAATGTAAGGATCGTGAGGGTGCCCTGCTCCGGCAGGGTTGACCCCCTGTTTATCCTGACGGCCTTGAAACATGTTGACGGTGTTTTGACCGCAGGCTGTCATCCCGGCGACTGTCATTACACCAGCGGCAATTTGGTGGCCAGGAGAAAGTTTACCCTATTAAAGAGCCTTCTGGAGTTTGTGGGTATTGAAGAAAAGAGGGTCCAGTTTGACTGGATCTCGGCGGCCGAAGGAAACCGTTTTGCCGCCAGGATAAGGGATGTGACAGAAGAAGTAAAAGGCCTGGAACCCTGGGATAGATGGGGGGGAAGACAGGATGGATAAATGCATCAGGGAGATAAGGGATAAAGCCCAAGAGTTGCTGGAAACGGGACAGGTGGAAGTAGTCATAGGTTTTACTGCAGGTACCCTGCCCGGTAAAAGTACTCCCTGTTTTATCACCAGAGGAGAAGATTGTAAGCTGCTGGTCTGGGATGAGGGCTGTAAAAACAACCTGGCCAATTATTTGCTTAAGGAAAAACGCAAGGCGGCCATCATCGTAAAAGGGTGTGACAGCCGTTCCCTTGTTAATCTTCTTACGGAAAACCAGTTGTCACGGGATAGGGTCGTGATTCTGGGAGCCCCTTGCCCTCTCACGGAAGGCTGCGAGGGGTGCCAAATCAAGTCTCCTGTTATCTATGATTATCTGGTGAGCGGCAAAGCAGGGAAAACAGGGGAAGATGATTTTCATGATGTAAAAACATTTGCCCGGCTTTCCCCCCAGGAACGTAAGGAATATTTTTACAAAGAAGTATCCAAGTGTATCCGTTGTTATGCCTGCCGCAATGCCTGCCCCGCCTGCTATTGCAAGGAATGTTTTGTGGAAAACAACCTGCCCCAGTGGGTAGGAAAATCTACCCAGCTTGCTGATAATCTGATTTTCCACCTGACCCGTGCCCTTCATGTGGCGGGACGCTGTGTGGACTGCGGCGCTTGCCAGCGGGCCTGTCCCATGGGTGTGAACTTAAGGATTTTGAACCGCAAAATGTTGCTGGAAGTGAAAGAGCTCTATCAATTTGAAGCAGGATTGAAAGAAGAACAGGAATTGCCCTTGAATACCTATGACCCTGGGGACCCGGAGCCATTCCTGGCAGGAGGTGGGGAAGCGTGATGTATGAGATATTAAAAGATGACTTTTTTCTCTGGCTCAAAGGGCAGTTGGGGCAAAAGGAGATTTTGGCGCCCCGTTTAAAAGAAGAAGGCTATCTCTTTTTACCCTGGGATGGTGAGGAGTTAGAGTTAACAGGCTATACCAACACCCTAAAGCCTGTTAAGGACGCCTTTTTCCCGCAATGGGAGGCCCTCATCCGCTACAGGCTGGAGAAAGGGAAACCCCTCCAGGTCATGGGGGAAAACCCGGCCACAAAGCCCCTTATCCTTTTTGGAGTCCGGCCCTGTGATGCCCGGAGTATCCTCCTTTTAGACCGGGTCTTTAATGGGCCTAAGTATCAGGACCAGCATTACCGTGAGCGCAGGGAGAATACTTTTGTCATCTCCTTAGCCTGCTCAGAACCGGCCAGCACCTGTTTCTGTCAGGATTTGGGAATTAGTCCGCTGGCTAAGGAGGGATCTGATATTCTCTTGGTTGACCTGGGAGATAAGTTTTTAGCCCAGGCCGATACCCTCAAGGGAGAAGAAATCCTGCAGGAAAGACCTTTTAGTCCGGCTACTCCCGGAAGCATGGATAAATTCCAGGCTTTACAAGGGGTCTCCCGGCAAGCGGCAGCCGCCAGCCTTGTTCCTGAAATTCTATCAGGTGAACTTTCCCAGGTATTTGTCCTCCCCCTTTGGGATGAGATACACCAGAAATGCTTGAACTGCGGCGTGTGTACCTATTTGTGTCCTACCTGTCATTGTTTTGATATCAGTGACGAGGCTACTGATACGGAAGGCCGGAGGGTGCGGAGCTGGGACAGCTGTATGTTTGGTAATTTTACACAGCACGGTTCAGGCCATAACCCTCGTCCTACGGGTAAGGAAAGGATGAGGCAGCGGGTCTTGCACAAGTTTAAGTATTTCCCGGAAAATTACCTGGCAGTGGCCTGTGTTGGTTGCGGCCGTTGTGTAGCCAAATGTCCGGTGAATTTCGATATTCGAGAGGTTCTTAAAAGATTGGGGGGGATGCCAGGATGACATGTCAATGTGAGATAAAAAACCCCTATCTCCCTTATCAAATGGAGATTTTAGAAGTCATCGAGGAGAACCCGGAACAAGATCTGAAAACTTTTACTTTAGGTTTTTTAAACGAAGATGATAATGAGACCTTCCTTTATACCCCCGGTCAATTCGCCGAAATCAGTGTGTTCGGCACCGGGGAGGCTCCTTTTGGCATTGCCAGTTCTCCTACGGAAAAAGGTATCGTACGCTTTTCGGTGAAAAAGGTGGGCCGGGTGACCACGGCTCTCCACATGCTGGAGAAAGGAGACATAGTAGGGTTAAGGGGGCCGCTGGGTAACAGCTGGCCTTTAGAAAAGTTCGCAGGTAAAAACCTGGTGCTTGTTGGAGGAGGCTTTGCCTTTACCACTTTACGTTCTTTAGTCCGTTACATTCTGGATGAGGAAAACCGGAAGAACTACGGAAATCTCACTGTAGTCTACGGCGCCCGCAATCCCGGCCAGCTTCTCTACAAGGAAGAACTGCAAGACTGGTCGGCACGGGCGGATATTGATATTCATCTTACCATTGACAGGCCTGTGGAGGGCTGGTGGGGAAAAGTAGGTTTTGTTCCTGCAGTCACAGAACAAGTGGTTACAACTTCAGAAAATGCCGTAGCTGTGGTCTGCGGGCCGCCGGTGATGATTAAGTTTACCCTGCCTGTCCTCAAGAAAATTGGGTTTACTTCGGAGAATATCTTTACTTCCTTAGAGATGAAGATGAAATGCGGCATCGGGATGTGTGGCCGTTGTAATATCGGGAACAAGTTTGTCTGTAAAGATGGTCCCGTATTCAGTATGGCGGAGTTGGAAAAACTTCCCGATGAATATTAGGGCAAAGTGACTTGTTGAGAATGTTAAGAAAGGAAAGGAAGAGGATGAAGCTGTGGCTTTTTCCTCTTCCTTTCCTAATATTTAAAAGAAGGTGTGTAATTTAAAAAATTTTATGTTTGTTTTTACAAGCATTTAAATGGGACATAACTTGTGCAAAATTGTTGCGTGTTAAGCTGAAAAAGAACGAGAAAAAAGGAAGGGGTCGTAAACAATGAAAAAAATTGTTGCAGGTATTTTGCTGATGGTGATGATGGCAGTTGCCCTGGTAGGGTGTACTGCCAAAGGCGGTGCAGAAAACAAAAGCATTATTATGGTCTGGTATCCCAATGAATCGGGGGAAGATCTGAAAGGTGCCAGGGATGCCCTTGGCAAAGTAGTGGAAAAGGCTACAGGGAAAAAAGTGGAACACAAACTTACTACTGATTACGTTATTGCTATTGAGGCTTTAGCCACCGGTAACGCCCACATCGCTTTCCTGGGAGCGCAAGGGTACATAGAGGCCCATAAGAAAAATCCCAAAGTCCTCCCTTTGGTGGTTAACAGCGGCAAATCGGGTACTCTGGCTGATGCCCAGTACTATAGCTGGCTTTGTGTTAAGCGGGGTAATGAGGTTCAATACAAAAACGGGGAGACATATTCCATCGATAATATCCAGGGCAAGCGTTTTTCTTTCGTTTCCAGCAGTTCCACTTCCGGCTTTCAGGTACCTGCTTCAGGGATTGTTTCCCATTTTAGCAAGAAGGAAAACTGGAAAAACCTTAAACAGGAAGATTTGACCGAAGGAGGTAAGGATAAGTTCTTCAGTGAAGTGCTTTTTGGAGGCTCCCACCAGGGTTCGGCCGTTAACCTGCTTACCGACAAAGCAGACGTGGCCGCTTTTTGTGATACTTGTGTCGCCAATTATGTAGAACTGGTGGAAGGGACTGCCAATAAACCGGGGGCCGTATACCGTGTTAGAAAGGATGCTGCCGAGCCCTTTGACAAGGTACCGGGGGCAGAATTTGTGTTAATTTCTTCTACTCCTGTGTTAAATGCGCCTTTTGCAGTGAATACGGAAAAAGTAAGCGAAAAAGATGTGAAAGCCCTGCTGGCCATGCTGACCAGCGATGAAGTGGCAAAGAATCAAGAGATTTTTGTGCCGAAAGGTTCCAGTTTTAAAGGTCTTTTTGTGGCCGGGGAACGTTTTGTGGAAGTAAAAGACGAGTGGTTTAACCCCATCAGGGAATTATCTAAATAAGGACAGAAGAAATATGTTACTGGAAGTAAAAAATCTGACCAAATATTACGGCGGCCGGAAGAAGGCCCTGGATGACATCAGCTTTGCCGTGGGGGAAGGAGAGTTTGTGGCTGTTATCGGCCCTTCGGGCGCAGGCAAGTCCACCCTGCTGCGCTGTATCAACAGGATGGTTGAGGCCACCAGCGGAGAAGTAATTTTTGACGGAGTAAATGTCTGCAAGCTTTCTGGCAGGGAACTGAGAAGGTTGCGCTCTCAGATAGGGATGATTTTCCAGCACTACAATCTTGTAAACCGCCTGAGCGTCATTGAAAATGTCCTCCATGGCCGCCTTGGTTATAAATCCACCCTGGCCGGCGCTCTGGGTATATTTACGGAACAGGAGAAAAAGCAGGCTCTGGAAATAATCCGGGCCCTGGGGCTGGAGGAACAGCTTTTTCAAAGATGCGACCAGCTCAGCGGCGGCCAGAAGCAGCGGGTAGGCATAGCCAGGGCTCTTTTGCAGAATCCGAAAATGCTTTTGTGCGATGAGCCCATTGCCTCTCTGGATCCCAGTGCAGCGAAAATCATTATGGATCACCTGAAAAAGATCAGCCAGGAGAGGGGCATTACCTGTCTGGTGAACCTGCATCAGGTGGATGTGGCTTTGGCCTACTCTGACCGGATTATCGGTATCAAAGAAGGAAGAATTGTATATGATGGCCCGCCCGGGGAACTGACCGCGGAAAAAGTATATTATATTTACGGCTCGGAAGCGGGAGAGCTGATCATGGATGTGGGAGGAAACAGTGGCCTCTATGCTGGATAAGTTTTTTATTGCTAAAAAAAGAAATAATCTGGTTTTTCTGATGATAATACTGATGCTTACAGCAGCTTGCGTCATTCTCACTGATTTTGATACGGGCAAAGGCTTCACAGGATTCTATAAGGCCCTAAAGTGGGCCTTTGCCAACTTTTACCCTGATGCCAAAGCTTTAAGCAAACTTCCTGCCATTCTGCTCAAGCTTAAGGAAACATTCCTTATGTCGGTGGCCGCAACGACCATGGCTGCCCTGCTGGCTTCCTTCTTTGCCTTGCTGGGTTCCCATACTACGAGAATAAATTCTTTTCTCAGCAAAATAAGCCGTGCTGTGGCTTCTGTTTTACGCAATATTCCCCTGGTGGCCTGGGCCATGGTTTTGTTGTTTACCTTCGGGCAAAGCTCCCTTACCGGCTTTTTGGCCTTGTTTTTCGCTACTTTTGGCTTTTTGGCCAGGGCATTTATGGAAACCTTCGATGAAGTAAGTTCCAGTGCCGTAGAGGCTTTGCAGGCCAGCGGGGCTACTTACGGGCAGATTGTCTTTCAGGCGGTTTTTCCTGCCAGTCTTCCCCAAATGTTGAGCTGGATTTTGTATATGATTGAGACGAATATTCGTGATGCTACTCTTCTGGGAATTTTAACAGGCACAGGTATCGGTTTTTCCTTTAATCTTTATTTCAGAAGTATGAATTACCATGCCGCCAGTCTGGTCGTTATTGTTATTGTTCTGACGGTTTTTGTCATTGAATATCTTTCAAACTATGTGAGGAGGGAAATCCTATGATGGAGTGGGGGGAAGCTTTAAGAAATTTTTGGACAAAAGGTGCCGATAGGGCACAAACTAAAAACTGTTTTCCGCCCAGGCCCCTGAACAAAGGGGAAATAATCATCAAAACAAGTATTGCCTTGTTAATTCTTCTTACTATATATGCCTTTTTCACTTTTGATTATAAAAATATCCAGCTTTCCCAGGCCGTATTGAGCACTCTGGATAATTTCCAAGTTATGTTTATGCAGGCCGGATACCGGCATTTTACCCTGGGAGAATCCTTGTACCAAGTAGGGGTAACCTTGGGCCTGGCTTTTTTGACTACGGTTCTTGGCGCAGGCCTGGCCTTGTTTTTAGGGCTTCTGGCTGCTCAAAACCTTTCTCTTCCCTGGCTTTCCTGGATCGTAAAAGGGTTCGTGGCTTTTATCAGGGCTGTGCCGACGGTGTTTTGGGTTTTGATTTTTGCAGTCGGTACGGGGCTGGGCAGTGTGGCTGCTGTCATGGGCATGAGTTTTCATTCTTTGGGATATCTGATCAAGGCCTATGCCGAATCTTTTGAAGAGCTGGACAAAGGGGTAATAGAGGCCTTGAAGAGTACTGGCGCCAGTTGGTGGCAGGTAGTGTGGCAGGCAGTCATCCCCTCTTCGGCTACTTACCTTTTGTCCTGGACTTTCCTGCGCTTTGAAATTAATTTCATGAATGCCGTAGCCATGGGCGCTGCTGCCGGGGCAGGAGGCATCGGTTTTGAACTGTTTATGGCCAGCGGGCATTATTTTGACTTACAGGAAGTGGGCTTTATCACTTATCTTATTTTAGCTGTGGCTATGATTCTAGAAATGTTTACCACAGAAGTTAAGGCTAAATTACAGGTTAAGGCTTAATCTTAGGAATAGGCAGGAATAAAATGGAAAACAGGAGTAGAGAACAGATAATAACCTCCATAATGGATAAGATTATCAATGAAATTGAAAAAGACCACTATTTGGATAATCCTAAACTGCCCTCGGAGCATACCCTGGCCGAAGAATTGAAGGTGTCACGGTTTTTGGTGCGCCAGGCTTATGAACGGCTGCAGGGTTTGGGGTATATCTATGCCAGGCAGGGAATAGGACATTTTGTCGTGGAAAAAAAGATTTCCATAGAATTTCCTCTTAATTCTGCCGAGGGCTTCAGCTCAAAAGTGCAGGCCCAGGGCTTTGAAGTCAAAACCCGGCAGGTCTCTTTAAATGTGCGTAAAGCCGGTCTTTTTCTGGCGGATGCTTTACAGCTCGGGGAAGACGAGGATGTATACGAGTTAAAAAGGGTACGTATCGTGGAGAATGTGGTGGCGGCTGTGCATACCTCTTATTTGTCGCAAAAAAAATTTCCCCGTCTGGAGCAATGGGGAGAAATTCAATCCTTGTTTGCCACCCTTAAAAATTACCAGTTGGAGACCTTGTATAATCAGGGTTCACTTTTGGAAATATGTTTGCCTGCAGCAGAAGAGGTCAAGCTGTTTAAATGTCCCAAGCTTATCTCTTTAATCTGCATAAAAGGGATAAATGCCGATAGCAGGACGGGGAAACCCGTTGAATATTATGAAGTAAAGTACAGGGGAGATATATTTAAATACAAGATCTGAAGTTTTCCTGACCAGAAACAAGAAACAGCAAAGGCCCCGGAAGGCGGTTTGCTGTTTCTTGTTTTTTAAACTTGTCTAGCCAAGTTTTAACATAAAATTTACCCTTATTTCACTACGGCAGCCTGGCGACAAGTTATACTCGGAGTGAAACGTTAAAGGAGGCAGATTTATGAATAGAAAAAGAAGAACGATGATTCTGATTAAAGGCAAGCCTGAGCTTGCTAAAAAATTGGCCCAGGAGATTGTCGCAAAATACGAGGTGAAAATACTGGAAAAGCCCCATAGTGGTTTAATCATGGTGAAAATGAGGGAGAGTGCCCGGCAAAGCTTGTTTTATCTGGGTGAAATACTGGTTACTGAATGCAAAGTCCAGATCGATGGTGTACTAGGTATAGGAATAGTGCAAGATCTTGAGAGGGAACGGGCTTATCATTTAGCTGTGATTGATGCGGCCTATAACGCTTCCCTAGAGGAAGTGAAAGCATGGGAACCTGTTCTTCTGGCTGAGGAAAAGGAGATTGAAGTCAGAGAAAGAAGGGAAATGGCTGGTGTGCTGAAAACCAAGGTGGATTTTGCCACAATGGATCTTTAAAAAAAAAAGGATGGGAGAAAAAAGACGATGTTTGATTATGTTCATGATATCCAAAAAGCCTACCGCAAATTGCTTGACAGTACGGCCAGACCGGGGAAGATAAACAGTCTGGCGGAGGAAAGTCAAAAACTGGATTTGCCTTTAAAGTGCAATAAAGGAACTTTGCTCCTTATGTTGATGTTGCTGGACAATGAGGTTACCTTTCATATTCTTGGCCGTGAAGCAATGCGTATTACCCGATATATAAGCCAGCTTACCTATGCCAGAGTAGCTCCCCTGGAGGAGGCTGATTTTATTTTTGTCCTGGAAGATGCCGTAGACACCCAATTGGTCAATTCCCTGGAAAAGTGCAAACTTGGTGATCTGATTAATCCCCATTTATCAGCTTCCTTCATAGTTGAGGTGGCGGGCATTTCTCCTGAGAAGGACTTGATCCTGCAAGGACCCGGCATTAGGGGGGAAAATTATCTTTCTATTGATCCAGAGGCCGGCTGGCTGGAAAAAAGGGCGGCCAAAAACAGAGAATATCCTTTGGGCATAGAGATGTATTTTCTCGACCGTGACCATAAGCTGGCGGCTATTCCCAGGACGACAATCATCAGCAAAACGAGGTGAACTTTATGGGATATGTGGCAGTCAAAGGCGGGTTAGCAGCCATTGAAGAGTCGATAAAAAGACTTCGTTACCAACGTCTCAAGGGGCAAAAAGTGATAGAAGTGGAAACTATCAAAAGCACCATGCGCGGGCTCATTGACCGGATTATGTCGGAAGGAAGTGTATATTCCAGGGACTTGGCCGCTTTGGCCATCAAACAGGCTGAGGGTAATCCTGAGGAAGCAACTTTTCTGCTTCGTGCCTACCGCTCAACTTTACCGCGCAAATATTACTCCAGGGTTGTCCGCACTGAAGAGATGCGTGTGGAACGGAGAATTTCCGCTGCTTTCAAAGATATTCCCGGTGGGCAAATATTAGGGGCTGCTTATGATTATACCCACCGTCTCCTTGACTTTAGTCTTTATAAAGAGAATCTGGAAGATATCCAGAAATGGATTGAAGAATTTCGGGAAAGCCTCCCATGTCAGGTGGTTGACGGTACAGATAAGCTGCCCAAAGTTTTGGATTTTTTAAGGAAAGAAGGGCTTATTGCTGAAGCTGAAGCGGATGATACCGAGCCCCAGGATATCACGAGAAAAAGCCTGGAATTTCCTGCTGCCAGAAGTGAAAGGTTACAGATCTTGACCCGTGGTGAGACCGGCGCAGTAACAGCTTTGGGTTATGCTGCCATTCGCGGTTATGGAAAAGATATATTTGTTCACCCCACTGTTGGAGAATTACGAGTAGGCTATTTACCTATCTATATTGATTATCCTTTGGATAACAGAAAGGCCGACGATGATTCAATTTATATAGGAGAAGTTCAAATCACCGAAGTGGAAACTTTAATTCCTAGCGTAAAAGAAATAGAAGATGGTAAGAAAGAGATAGAATTTTGTATCGGTTATGGTATCTGCTATGGACAAAATGAGACAAAAGCAATCGCTATGAGCGTTTTAGATTATTGCCTGGAAAAAAGTCATCCTGACTCTCCGGTCCATGACCAGGAATTTGTCCTTTTGCATATTGATTGTGTCGAGGCTACAGGCTTTATTTCCCACTTAAAACTTCCTCATTATGTTACTTTCCAGTCCAAGCTGGATAGTGTGAGAAAGACCAGAGAGAAGGAGGAAGAGTAATGTCAGACTATAACTTTGCTTTTTTTGACGAGGGCTCCAAGCGGGAAATAAGAAGGGCTATTCTGAAGGCTGTGGCGCTGCCGGGTTATCAGGTGCCTTTTGCTTCCAGGGAAATGCCCATTGCCAGGGGATGGGGTACAGGCGGGTTGCAGCTGACCCTCTCTCTGGTGGGGCGGGATGACATTATTAAAGTAATAGACCAGGGTTCAGATGAATCGGTAAATGCAGTTAACATTAAAAAGCTCATTAAAAAGACCACAGGGATTGCCGAAACGGATAAGACCGGTGCGGCTACCCTGATCCAGAGCAGACACAGAATACCTGAAGTTGAGTTGCGGGAAGACCAGATTCTCATTTTGCAGGTTCCCATTCCCGAGCCCTTGCGGGAGATAGAACCCAGTGAATATGTGACTAAACGCCTCCATGCCGATAAGGAGTACAGCGGTATTTGGCTGATGTTGTTTGAACAGATTATGAAACACGGCCACATGGCCACAGGGGCAAATCATCCTGTTATGGTCAATGGCCGATATGTCATGGCGCCCAGCCCTATTCCCCGTTTTGACAATCCTAAACTGAATATGAACAAGGCCTTGATTTTATTGGGAGCGGGCCGGGAAAAAAAGATTTATGCAGTGCCACCTTATACCAGGGTGGAATCCCTGGCCTTCCGTGATCATCCCTTCGCCGTGGAAAAGATGGAGGGGCGGGCCTGCCGTTTGTGTGGCGCAACAGGGGTATTTTTTGATGAATTGATTGATGAAGAGACCAACACAGTGTTTTACCAGTGCAATGATACAAGTTATTGTTTGCAAAGGCTGAACAATGAACTTTAGAAGACTTGAGGTGAAAAAATGAGTGCTGCGGAACAACCTGTTTTACAGATCAAAAAACTCCGCAAACAGTACGGAACAGGCTGTACCCATTGCGGGGATTGGGAAAAAGGAGGCTCAGAAGATAATTATTGTCCCCGATGCAAAACTGTTTATGCCTGCAAAGATGTTTCCCTGGATTTATATCCGGCAGAAATCCTGGGGATAGTGGGAGAATCAGGTTCAGGCAAATCCACGCTTCTCAGGTGCCTTTTCTTTGATGAGGATGTAACAGCAGGGGCTGCTTATATACAAAACTATAAAGAGGGGCGGAACAACATCTTTGAAGAGACATCCCAGCAGAAAAGATACATCCGCAATCATCTCCTGGGAATGGTGTATCAGAATCCATATTTGGGCCTGCGTATGGATTTTTCATGTGTGGGCAACATTGCTGAAAAGCTCATAGCTGCAGGGGAAAGGACAGTAGGCCGCATGACGGCAAGGGCTACGGAATTATTGGATCATGTTAATATACCTGTATACCGGATGCTGGAAACTCCCCGCATTTTTTCCGGGGGTATGCAGCAAAGGGTGCAGATAGCCAAAGCCTTATCCAATAATCCACCCATTCTTTTACTGGATGAAGTTACGACAGGCTTGGATCTCTCTGTCCAGGCCGATGTTCTGGATTTAATCAAAAAGCTGCAAAGGGAACTGAAAATTAGCATGCTGGTTGTTTCCCATGATCTGGCAGTTATCCGCATGTTGGCAGACCGTACCATTGTCATGCTTAAAGGGAAGATTGTGGAAGAGGGATTAACGGACCAGATCCTGGAGGATCCCCAACATCCCTATACGCAGCAGCTGGTACAGTCCTTGCTGTGAAGACATTCTTTCTATAGAGGGGGAATTACATTGTATTTATTGAGCAACGGCAAACTGGTGCTGGAAGACCGGGTGGCTGATAATTATGAACTGTTGATTGAAGAAGGATTGATAAGGCGGATAGCGCCCCGGGGGGAAATAGATAAAACCGGCCTTTATGTGATTGACGCTCAGGGGGGATATATTGCTCCGGGTTTCATAGATATTCACTCAGATTACATTGAACACATGGCTTCTCCCAGGCCTACCAGTGTTCTGGATTTTAAAATGGCCATCAAAGAAGTGGAAAAACAGTTAGTAAACCAGGGCATAACCACCATTTATCACTCCCTGTCTTTATTTAAGAAATCCTTTTTTACACCTAAGAAGATCAGGACTTCGGAAAATGTAAAAAAACTGGTGGAATATATTGAAGAAGTAAATAATGGGAGCAGTTTAATACACCATAGGTTCCATGCTCGCTATGAAATAGACAATGTGGATGATGTGCCTTACCTTCTTGAATATATTAAACAAAACAAAGTACACCTTCTTTCTTTTATGGATCATACGCCGGGACAAGGCCAGTACCGTAACCTGGAAATATATAAAGAAACCATAAAAGGTTACCAGGAGATGACAGAGGAGGAGCTGGAAAAGCACATCCAGGAAGCTCAGAAGAAAGAAAAATTGGACCTGGAAACGATTCTCACCATCAGCAAGATTGCCAGGGAGAAGGGAGTCCCCCTTGCTTCCCACGATGATGACAGCGTGGAAAAAGTTGATTTGGTAAAAAGCTGGGGTACGGTGATCTCCGAATTCCCCATCACTGTGGAAGTAGCCAAGGCGGCTAAAGCCCAGGAGATGTTTACGGTGGCAGGTGCTCCCAATGTGCTTCTGGGGGGATCCCATTCCGGTAATTTAAAAGCGGCGGAGGCCATTTGCGAGGGATGCATTGATATTTTGTGCAGTGATTATTATCCTGCCTCTTTGTTGCACGCCGTTTTTTTGCTGGAAAAAAAATATGGCCAGGAACTGGCGGAAATGTTCAAACTGGTTACCCTTAATCCGGCCAGAGCCCTGGGCATTGATGCTGCATATGGTTCCATAGCCGAGGGCAAAAGGGCGGATCTGATTATTATTGAAAAAGACAAGGATGATTTCCCCTTTATTACTAGTGTATTTGTGGAGGGCAATCTGGTATCCCGTCTCCATTATGCAAGGAGGGGAATGATGGATGATTGGCAGTAAAATGTTGACAAAAGAACCAACTGTTCATGAAAACTGCATATTGCGAAATGTAAAAATCGGCGCATGGACGGAAATCGGTCCTCATAATGTGTGGGAGAATGTGGAATTTGGGGACTTTTCTTACACTTCCGGTTTCAATCAAATTCAGAATGCCAGAATTGGCAAATTCGTCAATATTGCCACTGGGGTTAGGATAGGACCTGTCCAGCATCCCCTTACCAGACCGACTTTGCATCATTTTACATACCGACGGAAAATTTACGGCTTTGACGATACGGATGATCTTGAATTTTTCCAATGGCGTGAAAGTCAAAGGACAGAAATCGGGCATGATGTTTGGCTGGGACATAATGTTATCGTCATGCCCGGCATAACAATCGGTAATGGTGCCGTAGTGGGCAGTGGAGCGGTGGTAACACGGGATGTAGAGCCTTACACCATTGTGGCTGGAGTACCGGCGAAAGTTATCCGGGCAAGATTTTTACCTGAGATAGCCAGTAAAATGCAGAAGATTCAATGGTGGGACTGGCCCTATGAAGTTATCAAAGAACGCTTCCGTGATTTTTTGCTGGATGCGGCAGATTTTGTAGAAAAATATTGCACAGAAAAGGTGAGTGATAATGAAGAGGATCATACAGGTAGAAGGGTTGTGTAAATCCTTTGTGTTGCACCACTCAGGGAAACATATTCGCGGGTGTCATCAAATTAATTTTATTCTGGAGGAAGGTGAATTCCTGGGTATTACCGGTAAAAGCGGGGCAGGAAAATCTACTGTGATGAAGTGCATTTACAGAACGTATCTGCCTAATGGGGGACATATCTGGTATCATTCCCGGCTGTATGGTCTTATCGATCTGGCACGGGCTACGGAAAGGGAAGTAATGTATCTAAGAAAAAAAGAAGTAGGTTATGTATCCCAGTTTTTAAACGTTTTACCCCGCACCACGGCGAGAGAGATTGTGGAGCTGGCCCTGCTGGAGATGGATTACGACAGGATGGGCGCCAGCAGGGAAGCAGAAAGAATCTTGGAACATTTTGAATTAGACAAGGAACTTTGGGATCTCTATCCCCATACCTTTTCCGGTGGAGAAAAGCTCAGATTGAATATGGCCAGGGCCATGGTCAAAAAACCCCGCCTTCTTTTACTGGATGAGCCTACTGCCTCTTTGGACAACGCCTCCAAAATACGAGTTAAGGAATTATTACTGAAATTAAAAAAAGAAGGAACTTCCATGCTTGGTATCTTCCATGATTTGGAGTTCATGGAAGGGGTCTGTGACAGGGTAATCAATATGCAGGCAGGAACATTTCTGTTGGGACCTTGCCTGGAGGTGAATCCATGAAAGCGGATCTGCATGTTCACACCAATATATCGGATAGTGATTTATCGATAGAAGAAACCATAAAACTTGCGCAAAAAAATGGGGTCCGCTTTCTGGGCATAACCGATCATGACACGGTAGCCGGTCTGGAAAAGGCCATAGAAATAGGGAAAGAGTATGGTATTCATGTGATCCCCGGCATAGAGATATCAGCCTTTGACTATAAAAGGGGAAGAAAAGTTCATATATTGGGTTATAACTTTGACTTAAAGGCAACTCATATCAGGAAGTTATGCCAGCCCCTGCTGGCGCAAAGGCAGGAAAACAGCCTGTGGCAAATTAATCAGCTAAGGGGCAATGGCTTTGACATCTCTTTGTGGGAAGTGCAGGAAAAAGCCCGGGCCGGTACGTGCATTTACAAGCAACATATTATGGCAGTGCTCATCGAAAAAGGGTATACCGACAGGATCTACTCTGATCTGTATTATAGACTTTTTAAAAATAAGGGTATTTGCGCAAGGGACATTGCATATTTAGACGTTTTTTCTGCGGTGGAGGCAATTAAAAAAGATGGCGGGCAGGTTATCCTGGCCCATCCCGGGAAGCTAAAATCTTATGAAGTTATGGAAGAATTATGGGAATTAGGGTTAGACGGTGTGGAATTATACCATGAAGATCATAGCCCTGAAGATTATCAAAGAATTATGGAGTATGCCCGGAGAAGGCCTATGATTTTAACGGGCGGCAGTGATTATCACGGTGGTTACGGAGGCAGAACGGGCCTGGGAGAGATGCCCCTTCCCCTGGAATGGGCAAAAAGCTTGGTGGCAGGTTAATAAACGCAGATTAACATGAAAAGAGGACTAGTTCCTCTTTTTTCTTGTAGGGGGATAAAATTCAGGCTAGAATTTATAGTAAGGGTAGTTAAGGGAGGAAGGGGGAAAAATAAATGGAAGAGAAAGTATATGTTTTACTTGAAAAAATGTATAAGGAATTTACTGATTTCAAAAAGGAAACTAGAGAAGAATTTATCAAAGTTAATCAGTCTCTTGCCCGTATTGAACAAGACCAAGGTGAAAAGATTAAGGCTCTCTTTGACGATTATGCCTTAAGAGGCAATCAGATCAACGACCTTAAGGAACATCTTGACCAGCGCCTTGATGAGATACAAAACGACCTGTCTTTCATATCGCCCAACATGAGCGAAGTATTTTACAACTTAAAAAACAGGCAAAATAGCATAAACTCAAAAAAAGAGGCTCAACCCCTCTTTTTGTTTTTTTGGAGAAGCCCGTAAATTATTATTTAGGGAATGATAGTATTCATATTTTCTTAATAATTTCACCACAAAAAATAAAACGTCAGATATTAATATTTAGATAAAAAGATTTGTCTGGAGGTTTTAGTTATGAAGAAGCAATACCTGCTATCACCCCGTATGATAGTGCAAACCATCTTTCTTATAATTGTTGCGCTATTTGTGTTTAGTCCGTATCTTTTTGACAAAAGCAGTAAAGCCGAAAGTCTTTGTCCCCTGGGCGGCTTAGAATCCTTACCCCAGGTGATCATGGGGACAAACCTGTTGAATCATATCAATCCCTCTAACGTGGTTTTGATGGTTGCCATCATTATTTCTACTCTCCTCGTGGGGAGACAATTTTGCAGCTGGATCTGCCCCTTAGGTACTTTACAGGAGTGGATGAGTAACCTTGGGAAAAAGTTAAAACTCACCATTGCTGTTCCGGAAAAAGTGGAAAAAATCTTAGCTAAATTAAAATATGTAATTTTGTTTTTGATTTTATTTGGCACTTACACAACAGCTACCCTGGTTTTCCGCCAGCTTGACCCCTTCTATGCCCTGTTCCACCTGGCCAATCCCGCCTTAAGCGGGGCCTTTATCGTCTTTGCTTTGGTCTTAGTTCTCTCCCTTTTTATCCCCCGGGTATGGTGCCGGTTTTTATGTCCTTTAGGGGCCTTTGTCAATATTCTAAGTATCGCCAGTTTAGTCAAACCCTACCGGAATGAAGACAAATGTATTAGCTGCGGACTCTGCGACAGAAAGTGCCCCGTTCAGGTTCAGGTATCCAAAAGCACAGTACTTTCCAACGACAGTTGTAATCACTGCCTGGACTGTATGGATGCGTGTCCGAAAAAAGGAGCCCTGGATTTCAAAGTGGGTTATGTGCCAGCCAAGAAAAGTGAAATAGAGGTGAACCATAATGCTTAATAAGAAAACGGTCATAACGATAATGCTTGTATCTTTCCTGGGAACCATCGTCGTGGCCAATTTACTGGGATTCTGGTCCATGTCAGTTGAAGAAGGGGTCTCCGGTGATACCTTACTCATTGAGGTTTCCAAGAAGTATCAAATACCTTTAGAAGAAATCTATGCCTATTGGAAGATTCCTTCCAACGTGTCTCCCCGTGCCACTGTTTCCGAGGCTAAAGCTGTGGCAGGATTTTCTACCGGCCAGTTTAAAGCCTGGGTAGCGGCAAGGACTGCCGTACCTGAATTAAAACAGGTGGAAGAAGTCGTCACCTCTGAATTAACTCTGGAAATCAAGGGATCTACCACCCTGCAGCAAATATCCGACACCTATAAAATTCCCCTGGATGTCATTTTCACCAAATGGAAACTATCCAAGATGATTTCGCCCAATACGCCTTTAAAGGAACTTAAGGATGGCTACGGTTTTACTATGGAAGAATTTAAGGCCTGGGTGGCAGAAACGAGGAAAAAGTAAGCGGTAAAGAGCGGACAAATATGTCCGCTCTTTTTATTGGGGGACATTCCTGTCCCTAGAGGATTACTCGTACTTCAGCAGGTGTGTCCCCTTTCCTCTAAATAAGAGATAATTGACAATTACACAGTAAGAGGAGTAAATTATATATATGTAAATTACATATAAGGATGTGATGTATTTATGTGTCGAGAACATGATAAAAACTGTAATCATGACTCTTGTGGTTGTCGGGGGGGGAGAATTGAAAAGTTTATGGTTCCCTGTTTGCTCCTTTTACTTTTAAAAAAAGAGCCCACCCACGGCTACGACCTCATGGAAGACCTGGCCGTCTTTGGATTTGATAATGATCCGGGCGCCGTATACCGGACCTTAAGGCGTTTGGAAAGTGATGAATTAGTTTCGTCAGCCTGGGATACGGAAGGCGGCGGAGCAGCCAAACGGCTGTACAGGATTACGCCAGGTGGCAGGGAATTTCTCTTTACCTGGGTAAAGACCATAAGAAGAACCCGGAACATCTTAGACAAATTCCTTTTGATGTATGAAGAATTGGCAGGCGAGGAGGGGGCACAGTGACTTTTAGTATAATCCTGTTTTCCATCACAGGCCTGTTGTTATTGCTTTCATTTCTTAAAAGTAAAGAAAAAACCAAAAAGGCTTTAACAATTGCCTTAAAATCTTTTCTCAACATCCTTCCCGTCATGCTGGGAGTAATAGGGTTAATAAGTCTTTCCCTAACTCTCCTACCCCCCTCATCTATTGTGAAATTCTTTGGTCAAATCAATTTAATCAATACCCTTACCGTAGCCGGTATCGGTTCGATTATGCTTATCCCGGGGCTGATAGCCTTTCCTTTGGCTGCCGCCCTTTTAGAACAAGGGGCTGCCCTACCTCTCGTGGTCATATTTATAACTACTCTGATGATGGTGGGAATTATGACTTTACCTATGGAGATAAAGTTTTTTGGTAGAAACTTCGCCCTCATGAGGAATATAATCGGGCTGGCAGCTGCTTTAATCGTTGGTGTTGTCATGGGGGTGATCTTAGCATGACCACCTTAAAAAGATACAGGTTATTCATAGCCGTTCTGGTTATTACTTTTTTGCTAACGCTGAAAGATATATCATTAGGTTATCAAACCTTTAGAGTATCGGGCCAATACTTACTGGATATGCTCACAATTCTTCCACCCATCTTCATTTTGATAGGCCTTCTAGATGTCTGGGTTCCCAAAAAGATTGTAGAGGATAATGTGGGAGACCAGTCCGGAATCAAAGGGATTTTGATTTCTATCTTTGTTGGTTCCGCCGCAGCAGGTCCTTTGTATGCCGCTTTTCCCGTAGCAGAGGCTATGCTCCGGAAAGGAGGCAGTTTGGCCAACGTGGTTATTTTTCTGGGTACCTGGGCCGCGATCAAAATCCCCATGATTATGATGGAAGTGAAGTACCTGGGATGGACTTTTTCCCTGACACGATTGGCCCTGACCCTGCCTGTCATCATATTGAGCGGCTTCGTGATGCAGAACTTATTGAAAAGCAAAGGGGACACAAATTCAACGAGGAAAGTGGATTCTTGACAATTTCTTGATATTCTCCCGAAAAAATATAAACATTGCTCTGTTATGATAAGACCATCAACATAAAACTTATCTAAGGAGGTAATGTTTCATGAAAAAACGGTCCCTAATTATCCTAACTGTTTCCCTGATGGTGCTCTTCACAACAGCGGTATTTGCAGCTACCTACTCCAATCCGGCTCAGATTATTTCGGGGCTGACAGGGAAGACTGAGGCTGATGTCTATGCCCAGCGTTCCCAGGGTAAGACCTTTGGGCAGATAGCCCAGGAAAATGGGGTCTTCGACCAGTTTAAGTCCGATATGCTCCAGTACAAAAAGGAGATTATCGACCAGCGGGTGGCCAGCGGCACCATCACCAAGGAACAGGGGGAAGCTATCAAGAAAGCCCTGGATGAAAGAATTGCCGCCTGTACCGGCACACCTGACCCCAATAGAGAGCGTCTGGGACAGAAGTTTGGCGGCGGTTTAGGTTTTGGTAAAGGGCAAGGACGCGGACTGGGCAGAGGAATGGGAATGGGCCAGGGCCTGGGTTTTAACCGGTAAAGAAACTGCCCCCTCAGGGGGGCGTTTTTTTATGTCTTTCTTTCTCCTTCCTATTTACAGCAGGAAAAAAAGTGGGATATAATATTTATGAATATAAATACATTTATGAGTAAAAATGAGGTGAAGATGATGGAAATTAAAGTATACGGACCAGGATGTCGCAACTGTACTAATCTTGAACAAGAGGTAATCAATGCCCTGGCTGAACTGAATGTAGCAGCCAATGTGGAAAAGGTGACGGATATTAATGCCATTGCCCAGGCGGGCATTTTGATGACACCCGGCCTGGTCATTAATGGCAAGGTGAAGGCCTACGGACGGGTTCCCAGGCGGGAAGAAATTAAAAGATTTATCAAAGAAGAACTATAAGTTGTAGAAAAACCGGTCATAATGGGCCGGTTTCTTTGTCGTTAAGTGTAAAAAAAAAGAAAAATAAACGAAATTTAATAAATTTAATGGAAATATAACTTGCCAAGAGCGAAATATAATGGTAATTTTAAATTACCAAAAGAAATTTACAAAAATTCATAGTGTTTGGAATCTGTCATGGTAATGAAGGGGATTGTGCCGCAGAAGCAAAGGTGCTTTTTGATGATTTTTCAAAGAGCACCTTTTTTGTAAAAAAGTAAACATAAAAATCCCTTCGGGTGCATATTATCCCTTTGTGTGTATATTCCTTTAAATTGTGGCAGTAACCAGAGCATAAAGGAGAAAGGCAATGGTCCGGGATAAGAGTATGACCTCTTTTGATATTCACCTGTTCCATCAAGGGAGCTTTTACCGCAGTTATGGTAAGTTCGGTGCCCATCTCAGCCAGGAAAAGGGAAAGCAAGGGGTACGCTTTACCCTGTGGGCTCCTGGAGCCAGCCAGGTAAAGGTGGTGGGGAATTTTAACGGCTGGCAAAATGGTTACCCCATGGAAAAAATAAGCACCTCCGGCATCTGGTCAGTTTTTATTCCCGGTTTGGGTGAAGGGGAACTTTATAAATATGAAATCCATACGGTCCGGGGGCACGTTTTTTTAAAGGCCGACCCCTATGCTTTTTACGCTGAAACCAGACCCCGGACGGCTTCCATAGTCTATGACCTGTGGAAATATTCCTGGGGTGATGGAAAATGGCGCAGCAGGGTAAAAAAGGCTTCACCTTATGCCAAGCCTTTGAATATTTATGAAGTCCATCTGGGTTCCTGGAAAAGAAAGTTTGATGGTTCTTTTTATTCTTACCGGGAATTGGCCCGGGAACTTGTGCCCTATGTTAAGGAAATGGGTTATACCCATATTGAGCTTCTTCCCCTCATGGAACATCCTCTGGATGATTCCTGGGGCTACCAGATTACCGGTTATTATGCCGTTACCAGCCGCTACGGCACACCATGTGATTTCATGTATTTTGTGGATTGCTGCCACCAGCACGGTCTTGGGGTGATTCTTGACTGGGTTCCCGGCCATTTTTGCCGGGACGCCCACGGTTTGTCCCTTTTGGACGGCACAACCCTTTATGAAAAGGGGGAGCATCCCCACTGGGGTACTTTGTGTTTTGATTTTTCTAAGCCTGAGATCAGAAGTTTCCTTATTTCCAATGCCCTCTTCTGGTTTGACCTTTACCATGTAGACGGCTTAAGAATAGATGCAGTGTCCAGTATGCTGTACCTTGATTACGGTAAAAAGGCGGGGGAATGGGAGCCCAATATTTACGGGGGCAGGGAAAATCTTGAGGCTGTTCTTTTTTTGCAGGAACTGAACAAAACCGTATTCCATTATTATCCCCATGCTTTAATGATGGCGGAAGAATCTACAGCCTGGCCTCTGGTAACCTGGCCTGTACACGAGGGGGGCCTGGGCTTTAATTTCAAATGGAATATGGGCTGGATGAATGATGTTTTGCGTTATATGGCTTCTTCCTATGAAAATCGTCCGGCAAGCCACTCCTTGCTGACTTTTTCCCTGATGTATGCTTTCTCGGAAAATTTTCTATTGCCTTTGTCCCATGATGAAGTGGTTCATGGGAAAAAAGCCCTTTTGGCCAAAATGCCCGGTGATTACTGGGAAAAATTTGCCAATCTCAGGCTTCTCTTAGGTTATATGTATCTTCATCCGGGGAAAAAACTCCTCTTTATGGGGGGGGAGCTGGCCCAATTTGAGGAATGGTGTTTTTACCGGGGATTGGATTGGCATCTTCTCGACTATTCCCAGCATCAAAGTTTCCATGCTTACGTGAAGGCTTTAAACCAATTTTATCTCAGGGAAAAGGCTTTATGGCAGAAGGATACCAGTTGGCAGGGTTTTACCTGGTTAGAACCTGATAACAGGGACCAGAGCATCCTGGTTTTCCTGCGCCGGGGAGAGAGAAAAAAAGATTTTCTGGTGGCACTCTGTAATTTTAAGCCTGTTGTGTATGAAAATTACCGCATAGGTGTGCCCGAGAAGGGCGTATATACAGAAGTCTTTAACAGCGACAGCCGGTGTTTTGGCGGTTCAGACCGAACAAATGAAGGGGGTTTGCGGGCTGAAAAAATTCCCTGGCACGGCCAGCATTATTCCCTGAGTTTTACTGTGCCGCCTTTGGCTATCCTGGTTTTTAAACTAAAAAAGTGAGCCCAAGGAGGATGGAGATGTTTAAAGATAAGGAAAGTTTTAAGAAAGCCTTTTTGGAAAAATTTGAGGTAATGCACTGTAAATCTCTCAGTGAAGGGACTTTGGCCGATACATATAAGACTTTGGCCACCATGGTCAAGGAAAAAATTGTCCAGGACTGGATAAATACCAACCGGGACTATAGTGCCCATAATGAAAAACAGGTCTATTATTTTTCCATGGAAGTGATGCCGGGAAAATTTTTGGGCTATAATCTGTTGAGTTTAGGCCTCCGGGAGCTGGTGGCAGATGGTTTGGAGGATTTGGGCATTATGCTTTCGGAGCTGGAGGCCCAGGAAGCCGATGCCGGCCTGGGTAACGGGGGTTTGGGCCGTCTGGCAGCTTGCTTTTTGGATTCTTCCTCCTGCATGGGTTATGCGGTCCATGGCTGTTGCCTCAGGTATAAATACGGTCTCTTCCGCCAGAAAATTGTGGACGGCTACCAGGTGGAGCTCCCTGACCACTGGTTGGGGGAGGGAAATGTGTGGGAGATCAGGAAAGCCGATAAAGCCGTGGAAGTAAGGTTTGGCGGTACGGTGCGCACGGAAAATCTTTTTGGCCGACTGGTCTTTATCCATGAAAACTACCAAACGGTGATGGCTGTTCCCTATGATTTACCCGTGGTGGGTTATGGCTGCGGACGTGTAAACACCCTGCGCCTCTTCAGCGCCGAATGTACCAAGGACTTTGATCTAACCAGCTTTAACCGGGGCGATTATTTAAAAGCTGTAGAATACAAGTATGCGGTGGAGGCCATTTCTCAGATTCTTTATCCTGATGACAGCAGCGAACAGGGCAAATTACTGCGCTTAAAACAGCAGTATTTTTTGGTTTCTGCAGGCCTGCAAAGCATTGTAAGGAGATATAAAAGGAAGAGCGGTTCCCTGAAAGGCTTCCAGGATAAGATTAGAATACATATTAATGATACCCATCCTTCCCTGGCCATACCTGAGTTGATGCGTATTCTCATTGATGAGGAAGGCAAAGGCTGGGAAGAAGCCTGGGAAATTACCCATAACACTATTTCTTATACCAATCACACCATTATGCCCGAGGCCCTGGAGAAATGGCCGGTGGAAATGTTCAAGACCTTGCTGCCCCGGATTTATATGATTGTGGAAGAAATCAACGCCAGGTTCTGCCAGAATATTATGGACAAGTGGCCCGGGGACTGGCAGAGAGTAAAGGAAATGGCCATTATCGCCGACGGGCACATCAAAATGGCCCATCTTGCCGTTGTAGGGTGTCACCGGGTAAATGGCGTTTCCCGGATCCATACGGAAATCCTTAAAAAGGAAGTACTGCGGAATTTTTATGAGTATTATCCTGAAAAATTCTACAATATTACCAATGGTGTAAATCACCGGCGCTTTGTCTTAAAGGCCAACCCCCATTTGGCCAGTCTGCTGACCGATGTGCTGGGCCCCCGCTGGCTGGAGGACCCCGCCCTTCTGCAAGAACTCCTGAAATACAAAGGAGACGGGGCTTTTCTGGATCGTCTTGCTTATGTGAAGAAACAGAATAAGCAAAGATTGGCCCAGATAATAAAAGAAAATACAGGGTTGGCGATAGATCCCCAAAGTATTTTTGATATGCATGTAAAACGCATTCATGCCTACAAAAGGCAGCTGTTAAATATCCTGCATATTATGGACCTGTATCAGCGCCTGCGGCATGACCCCGGTCTGGATATGGTGCCAAGGACTTTTATTTTTGGGGGTAAGGCTGCACCCGGTTATCATCTGGCCAAGAATACCATCAAGCTTATCAATGCCGTGGCGGAAAAAATCAACAAGGATAAGGCCATACGCAATAAGATCAAGGTGATCTTCTGGGAAAATTACAATGTTTCCCAGGCGGAGCTCCTGATCCCTGCCGCCGATGTAAGCCAGCAAATATCTACAGCCAGCAGGGAAGCCTCGGGCACAGGCAATATGAAGTTTATGTTGAACGGTGCCGTTACCCTGGGCACCCTGGACGGTGCCAATATCGAGATCAGGGATGAAGTAGGGGAAGAAAATATGATTGTTTTCGGCCTGACCGCAGAAGAAGTGCTGGAGTATTACCGTCACGGCGGCTATAACGCCTGGGACGAATATCGTCGGAATGAACGGCTGAAAGCAGTCATAGATCAGCTCAGTCATGGTCATGCCTACGGGGCGGAGTCGGAATTTCGGGATATTTACCGTTTTTTGCTGGATAACAACGATGAATTTTTTATCCTGAAAGATTTTGAGCCCTATGCCCAGGCCCAGGCTAAGATTGATGAAAAATACAGGGATAGTTACGGCTGGTTGCGCATGTCCCTCCACAATATTGTCTGTGCAGGCAAATTTTACAGTGACAGGGCCCTGGAGGAATATGCCCGCCTGATTTGGGGGTTAAATAAGACAAACTAAATAAATGACGACAAAATTTTAAGGGGGGAACCAAAATGGCCAGAAAAGAGTGGATAGCCATGCTTTTAGCAGGGGGCCAGGGCAGCAGACTGGGAATCCTGACGCGTAATATCGCCAAGCCTGCCGTTCCTTTTGCCGGCAAATACAGGATTATTGATTTCAGTCTGAGCAACTGCACTTATTCGGGGATAGATACGGTAGGGGTCCTTACCCAGTACAAACCTTTGCTGCTCCATTCCTATATCGGCGTTGGCAGTGCCTGGGACCTGAACCTGGAGGGGGGCGGGCTTTATCTCCTTCCTCCCTATGTGGGGGAAAAAGGGGGGGTATGGTACAAAGGGACAGCCAATGCTGTTTATCAAAACATAGATTTTATCGAATACTATGATCCCCGCTTTGTTCTGATTATTTCAGGTGATCATATTTACAAAATGGATTATTCTTTAATGCTGGAATATCATAAAGAAAAAAACGCTGAAACGACCATCGCTGTTATTGAAGTACCCTGGGAAGAAGCCAGTCGGTTTGGTATAATGATTTGTGGTGAAAACGGTGCTGTCCTGGATTTTGCGGAAAAACCCAAAAAACCCAGGAGCAACCTGGCTTCCATGGGTGTATATATTTTTAACTGGGATGTTTTGAAAGAATATTTGCTCCTGGATGAAGAAGATCCTCTCTCGGAAAACGATTTTGGCAAGAACGTTATCCCCCGGCTTTTGAAAGACAAAAGAAAAGTTTATGCTTATCCTTTCAGGGGTTATTGGAAAGATGTTGGCACTATTGAAAGTTACTACGCCGCCAATATGGACCTTTTGAAGCCCCTGCCGGAAATGGACTTGTTTGAGGAAACTATTAAAATATACTCCAAACCTCCTGTGCTGCCTCCCCATTTTATCGGTACAGAGGGCAGCGTGAAAAACTCACTGGTCCCCGATGGGTGTGTCATCATGGGACAGGTGGAGCGGAGCGTTC
Organism: uncultured Peptococcaceae bacterium; assembly: GCA_964637385.1. Taxonomy (GTDB): domain Bacteria; phylum Bacillota; class Peptococcia; order DRI-13; family DRI-13; genus Thermanaerosceptrum. The sequence goes on along the minus strand of CAZWTM010000008.1, from coordinate 22,419 downwards.
TTTTTCCCGGGGTTTATGTGGGAGAAGGTTCCTATGTGAAGGATTCCATTTTGCTGCCCAATGTGAAAATAGAGAGGGAAAGTGTTATCTGGCGCAGTATTATCGGGGAAAACACGACCATAGGCAGCAGCGTAAAGGTGGGTTTAAAGGCCGGCAAAAATTTGACCCAGGAAGAGCTTACGGTGATTGGGGATGGTCTTGCCGTGCCTGATGGCGTAGAAATTGAGAAAGGTGCAATTGTTAAAAACTGGCAGCGGGAAGAAGCAAAAATTTCTTAAATGGAGTAGAGGTTTATGTCAACAATGATGGGTATTATCACCAATACCAAAAGTGAGGATATTTTGGGAGAGTTGACCCAGCATCGCAGCATGTCCGCGGTACCTTTTGGCTGCAGGTACCGTCTCATCGATTTCCCCCTTTCCAATATGGTGAACTCTGGAATTAAAAATATCGCTGTAGTCATGTCCAATAAATCCCGGGCCCTCCTAGATCATTTGAATTCAGGAAAGGAATGGAGTCTGGATAGGAAAAGTGAAGGGCTTTTTCTCCTTCCTTCCGCTTCTCCCCGGCTTTTTCAGAAAAAAACCAAATTTGACTTGAAGGATCTTTGGGAAAATTTTGATTTTCTCCAGCGTTCCCGGCAAAAGTATGTGGTTTTGTCAGGCAATAATGTCATTCTTAATGCGAATTATCAAAAGGGCCTGCAGTACCACAAAGAAATGGGGGCAGACGTAACCCTGCATTATAAGGAAGAGGGGGCCCACAATCTAAGTCCGGGAAGTTTCAACTATTTTGAGGTTAAAGAGAACGGAAGGGTTACTTCTATCCACAGCTGTCCGTCAAAAACAGAAAATAACCAAGTCTCGTTAGAGACCATTATTCTGGAAAGGTCTCTGCTTATGGAAATAGTAAAACTGGCCGCAGATACGGGAAATTGGGATTTAGGGGATGTGTTGCTGGACAATATAAATGAACTGAAAGTTTTTGGTTATCCCTTCAAGGGTTATGCCGGCAAAATAAATTCTTTGGCCAGTTATTTCAGGCACAGTATGGAATTACTTCAGCCTCAGGTGCAGCAAGAATTGTTTTTTGCCAATGGGCCCATTTATACCAAGACCAAGGATGGGCCTCCCGTCAAATATACGGAGACGGCAGAAACAGCCAATGTTTTGGTGGGCAGCGGCTGTTACATTGAAGGAAAAGTGGAAAACAGCCTTCTTTTTCGGGGGGTTGCCGTAGGTAGGGGATCTTTGATAAGAAAAAGTATTATTATGCAGAATTGCACTATTGAGGAAAATGTAGTTCTTGAGAATGTAATCCTGGATAAAGATGTTTTCGTCAGGAAGGGGACTGTATTAAAAGGGGAAGAAGGGAAACCCGTTGTCATTGGCAAAAGGACCGT
>CAZWTM010000008.1:1766-20917 GCA_964637385.1 uncultured Peptococcaceae bacterium | reverse complement strand
TGAAAAGCATCTTCCGGCGTTTGGCCAAACCGGCTCCGGCCGGTAAAAATATGGAAATGGAAGATTTTTATGATATTTTCGACCTTTATCACTCGGATATCGGGCCCCGGAAACTCATTACCATTGTGGACCAGATTATAAAAGTATATAAAGACAATCAAATCCAGGCCTTTTTCAGAACATGCAATCCCTTTTTTTGGCTTGGCCTCCTGGGGGAGTATCTTGTAAATAAAAAGAAACATAAGTAATACTCAGGGGAACTGGAGAAATGCTAATAATATATCAAGTGAGTTTTACAGAGGTGAAGATATGGTAAAGTTCACCGCGGGAATAGATCTGGGAGGTACAAATATCAAGGCTGTTTTGGTGGATCAGAACAATGAGGTAAAGGGATACCTTAAACGGGCTGTCCAGGCAGAACTGGGTCCCCGGGAAGTAACCCGCCAGATGATGGGGATGGTGTATACTCTGCTTGGGGAAAACAAGCTGGTTCCCGCTGATCTTAGGGGTTTGGGCCTGGGCGTGCCGGGGCTGGTGGACAGGCGGGAAGAGAAGGCTGTTTTTTTGCCTAACCTGCCCGGATGGCACCATATACCCCTTGGGCAATGGATCAGGGAAGAACTGGATGTGCCCTTGCTGCTCGATAACGATGTGAGGATGGCTGCCTGGGGCGAAAAGCTTTTGGGGGCAGGGCGGGGCTGGGACGATATGGTCTGTATCACTGTGGGCACAGGGATTGGGGCAGGGATATTTTTACAAGGGAAATTGTTCAGGGGTCATGGGGAAAGCGCCGGTGAAATCGGTCATATGACAGTGGAAAAAGATGGCCTGCTTTGTACCTGTGGTAATCAAGGGTGTCTGGAAATGTATGCTTCGGGGAGGGCTATAGCCCGCAAAGCCCGGGAACTTGTGAAGCAGAAGGGTTTTAACCTGATCCTGGAGCTGGTGGAAGGGGACGAAGCGCGGATTACGGCGGCTACTGTGGCCCGGGCAGCGGAACTGGGTGATTCTAAAGCGCAGGGTATTATTGAAGAAGCTGCCCGGTACCTGGGGATAGGTTTGGCCAACCTGGCCAATATTCTTAACCCCCGCAGGATTGTGATCGGCGGGGGTGTGGCCGGCATGGGGGAAAGGCTCCTGGGGCCGGTCCGTGAAGTTGTTCAGGCCCGGGCTATGCCTGTAAACAGGGACGTGGAAATTGTAGCAGCCCAACTGGGGGAACTGGCCGGAGCCCTGGGAGCGGCCCTTGTGGCACGCTGCCGCCTGGCAGACGGGAAAGAAAAATTAAAAGAAATATAACTTGCTATCGTAGGAAGATCATGATAACTTTAAACTGGTAAGAAAAGGTTATTTGAGGGAGCGTTATCCATACTTATGAAAGTTTTGTTTGTTGCGGCCGAGGGAGTTCCTTTCGTAAAAACCGGCGGGTTGGGTGATGTCATAGGTTCTTTGCCGCAAGCCCTGCAGGAGAAAGGCCTTGAGGTGGGCGTTATGATGCCTCTTTATGGGGATATATCTTCTTATTATAAAGAAGCCATGACCCTGGTGAGTGAGTTTACTGTACCCCTGGCCTGGCGCAGCCAGTACTGCGGTCTTAAATCCTTAAGCCGGGAAGGTATCAGTTATTATTTTGTAGATAATGAATATTATTTCAAAAGAGACGGCATTTACGGTTTTTATGATGAAGCAGAGCGTTATGCCTTCTTTTGCCGGGCTGTCTTGGAAAGTCTTCCTCACCTCGGTTTTAAACCGCAAATTCTTCACTGTCATGACTGGCATACGGGTGTATTGAGTCTCTTTTTGAGAGCCTTTTATAAAGATCATCCTTTTTACCGGGATCTCCATACGGTATTTACCATTCATAATCTCCACTATCAGGGAATATATCCCAGGGAAATACTGGGGGACATTTTGGGATTGGGAGAAGAATATCTGAAGGATGACCGGTTGGAATTTTACCATAATATAAATTTTATGAAGGCAGGAATAGTGTTTTCTGATGTGATCACCACAGTAAGCAGGACCTATGCCGAAGAAATCAAAACTCCTTTGGGTGGAGAAAATCTGGATGCTTTGTTGCGAAAGAGAGAAAGGCGGCTTTTTGGCATTTTAAACGGTATTGATACGAAAAAATACAACCCCCTGACCGATCCAGCCCTCTTTGTGCCCTATCGCTGTTCCTTAACAAAGAAAGTTCAGAATAAACTTAAGCTCCAGGAATTGCTGGGACTGCCGGTCAAGGGAGAGGTTCCTTTGTTAGCCCTGGTTTCCCGGCTCGTAGCCCAGAAGGGCCTGGATTTGTTGGTGCAGATCATGGAGGAGCTTTTAGCAAGGGATCTGCAGATGGTTATTCTGGGTAGGGGGGAGGAAACCTACGAAAACTTCTTTTTACAGATGGCGCAAAGGTACTCCCGGCAACTGGCCGCCCGCATCATGTTTGATGAAACCTTAGCCCGGAGAATTTATGCAGGTTCGGATATTTTTCTCATGCCCTCTCTTTCTGAGCCTTGCGGCCTGGGACAGTTGCTTGCCCTGCGCTACGGGAGTATTCCTGTGGTAAGGGAGACGGGGGGATTAAAAGATACGGTTACAGCCTACAACGAATATACCGGTACGGGCAATGGTTTTACTTTTACCCATTTTAATGCCCGCGATTTTCTCTATACCATTGACAGAGCCCTGAACTTTTATGGCCAAAAAGATGTTTGGTCCCGTCTGGTGAATAATGCCTGTAAAGGTAATTTCAGCTGGCAAAGGTCAGCCTTGGAATATCTTGATCTCTACCGCAAACTGCTTTCCGGGTTTTTTACCCATGATGCATAACTGGCAGGTGGGGTAAGGTAAAATATTCATACCACCCAGAAAATGACCGGAGGCATTAGCATGAAATTAGACAGGGCCAGCGGGATTCTTTTACATCCTACTTCCCTTCCATCCAGGTATGGCATTGGCGACCTGGGCCCCGAAGCCTATAAATTTGTTGATTTTCTTAAAACCGGCAAGCAGCGCCTGTGGCAGATATTGCCTTTAAACCCCGTCGGTCAGGGCTGGTCCCCTTATCAGTCCCCTTCTGCCTTTGCTGGCAACCACCTTTTAATCAGTATGGATAAATTGCGGGAAGAAGGGTTGCTGACAGCAGGGGATACGGATAATATTCCTGCTTTTCCGGAGGATAAGGTTTTGTTTCCCCTGGTTGCCTCTTTTAAAGAGAAATTGTTGCGTAAGGCTTTTACTGCATTTATCAATACTGGTGAAAGCAGGCCCGATTATAAGGCCTTCCTTGGGGAAAACAACTATTGGCTGGGAGATTATGCCCTTTTCATGGCTTTAAAGATGCATTTTGGCGGGCTAGCCTGGAATCGGTGGGAAAAGGCCCTGGCCTTCCGGGAAAAGGAAGCCCTTCTCTATTATCAGGAACACTTACATGAGGAGATTGCTTTTCATTGTTTTTTACAGTATGTGTTTTTTAAGCAGTGGACTGCTCTGAAAAGTTATGCCAACGCACAGGAGATAAAAATCATTGGCGATCTGCCTATTTTTATTGCTCATGACAGCAGCGATGTCTGGGCTCATCCCGCATTGTTTGCCTTGGATGAAAGGGGAAATCCCCTGACCGTGGCTGGTGTTCCCCCCGATTATTTCAGCGAGACGGGTCAGCTATGGGGTAATCCCCACTACGACTGGGCGGAGATGGAAAAAGATGATTACCGCTGGTGGCGGGAGCGTTTCCGCCATCTTTTAAAACTGGCCGATTTTGTGCGTGTTGACCATTTTCGGGGATTTGAGGCTTACTGGGAAGTTCCTGCGGGAGAAAAGACGGCCGTCAGGGGAAGATGGGTGAAAGGTCCGGGGGAGAAATTCTTCTTGACCCTGGAAAAATATCTGGGTAAACTCCCCGTGATTGCCGAAGATTTGGGTGTGATCACCCCTGAAGTACAGGCCTTAAAAGAGAAGTGCGGTTTCCCCGGCATGAAAGTGCTGCAATTTCTGACAGAGGAAGAGCTGCAGGCCGGGAGGAAGGAAGAAGATGTGGTTTATTATACAGGAACCCATGACAATGACACCCTTTTGGGCTGGTATCGAAAATTGAACACTGCCCTGCCTGGACCGGAGGAGCGGAAAAAGTGCCGGGAGTATATGGCATTGGTCTCGGGTAGTGGCGCCAGGTGGGCCATTTTCCCTCTTCAGGACATTCTCTGTCTTGATCAGGAAGCCAGGATGAATACGCCGGGGACAGTGGAGGGAAACTGGCAGTGGCGGTTTAGGGCGGGAGTCCTCACTTCCTCCTTGGCCGCTGAATTAGCCTCATTAACGGTGAAATATCAAAGACATGGGTGAGAAGGATATGGAAACAAAGGGATTGTGGGCAAGATACAAAGAATATTTATATCATGATGCTGAGCTGGGCCTTATGGTTGATATCAGCGGGATGGGTTTTCCGGAAAATTTTTTCAGGGATATGCAGGCCAGGATGGACCAGGCCCTGAAATGTATGGCAGACCTGGAGAAGGGGGCCATAGCCAATCCCGATGAAGGGCGCACGGTAGGTCACTACTGGCTTCGTGCCCCCCATTTGGCTCCTTCCCCGGAGATAGCCACAGAAATTGAAAGAGCTATAAGAGATATTGAAGACTTTGCCCGTAAAATCCACAGGGGTGAAATTTTGTCTTCGACGGGTGATCAATTTGACAAAATTCTCCTGATCGGGATAGGCGGTTCGGCCCTGGGGCCCCAGTTTGTCACTGATGCCCTTACTACTGGCAATGATCTTATGAATATTTATTTCATGGACAATACAGATCCTGCCGGCTTTGACCGGGTCTTTTCCGCTCTCGGGGACCATCTCTCCCGCACCCTGGTTTTGGTCATCTCCAAAAGTGGAGGTACTGTGGAGACTAGAAACGGTATGCTGGAAACCCGCTATCTCTTTGCAGGGAGGGGACTGGATTTTGCCAGACATGCCGTGTCCGTCAGCCAGGCAGGGAGCCTCCTGGACCGCACTGCAGAAGAGGAGGGCTGGCTGGCCAGATTCCCTTTGTGGGAGTGGGTGGGCGGACGTACTTCCGAGACTTCCCCGGTGGGCCTCCTGCCTGCGGCTTTGCAGGGTTTTGCTATTCATGAGCTTTTACGGGGTGCTGCCCTGTGTGACCGCATCACCCGCAACAGGGAGGTAAAGGCCAATCCGGCAGCCCTTCTGGCCTTGATGTGGTTTTATGCCACAGGAGGGGAAGGGGGCAAAACCATGGTGGTGCTCCCCTATAAAGACAGGCTCCAGCTTTTTGCCAGGTACCTCCAGCAGCTTGTCATGGAGTCCCTGGGTAAGGAAAAAGACCTGGCAGGGAATATTGTTTATCAGGGTTTGGCTGTTTTCGGCAATAAAGGTTCTACGGACCAGCATTCTTATCTGCAACAGCTCTTAGAAGGGCCTGATAATTTCTTTATCACTTTCCTGGAAGTGTTAAAAGACAGGAATGGGTCTTCGCCCCAGGTGGAGGAAGGGGTGACCAGCGGGGATTATTTAAACGCTTTTTTGCAGGGGACCAAAGGAGCTTTAAGGCAAAAAGGCCGGGAATATCTCACCATTACTGTAGAAAAGGTAGACGCTTTTTCCCTGGGTGTGCTGATTGCCCTCTTTGAAAGGGCGGTGGGGCTGTATGCTTCTCTCATCAATATTAATCCCTACCACCAGCCTGCTGTGGAGGCGGGTAAGAAAGGAGCCAGATTTATTGTGGATTTGCAAAGGCAGGTTCTTGCCTTTCTCCGTAAAAACCGGGGCAAGGCCTATACTGCTGAAGAAATAGCCCTGGCCCTGAACATGAAGGATGAAACGGAAGGAGTTTTCAAAATCCTGGAACACGCCCGGGCTAACCCGGATCATGGTGTATTTAGAGAAGAAGAGAAGAAAATCGTCGACAGCAGATATTATGTTTAAGTCCTGAAGATATAAGGAAAGCCGCAGTCTCCGGCCCGGGCTGCGGCTCTTTGGCTAAATTGCTTCAATTGTCTTCATGACTTCCTTTTTGATGGTTTCCAGTTTGGTTTGGGCCCCTTGGGCCCCCTTGTCCTTGACGCCGAAATAGATTTTGAGTTTGGGTTCTGTGCCGGAAGGCCTGATACAGAACCAGGAACCGTCCTCCAGGGTATAGTGCAGGACATTAGAGCGGGGGAGCGAGATGGTTTTAATTTCACAAAGGCCCTTGACCTTTTCCGTACATTGCAGGTAATCCCGGACAATGGTGATCTCCAGGCCGCTGACATGTGCAGGAGGATTATTCCGGAAAGTTTCAATAATCCGGTTGATTTTTTCCTGGCCTTCCAGACCTGTTAAATTAAGATTGATCAGGTCTTCCCGGTAATAGCCCAGTTCTTGGTACAGTTGCCGGAGACGGTCCCAAAGGGTCATATCCTGGCTCCTGTAGTAAGCGGCCATTTCTGCTACCAGGAGGCAGGTTTGCAGGGCGTCTTTGTCCCGGACATAGTCGCCGATGAGAAAGCCGTAGCTTTCTTCATAACCGAAAAGAAAGGTATGGCTTTTGTCTTCGCTGAAACGAGCGATTTTTTCCCCTATATACTTAAAGCCGGTGAGGACTTCCAGATGGGCAATGTCAAATTTACGGGCAATATCGGCGCCCAAGGAGGAAGTAACTATAGTTTTAATAATGATCCCGTTTGCAGGCAAGTTGCCGGCCAGTTTTCTCATCGTCAAGATATAATCGATTAAGAGGGCTCCCAGCTGGTTGCCCGTCAGAAGTTCATATTCACCCGAGTCATTTTTGGCCAGGACTCCTAACCGGTCTCCGTCAGGATCTGTGCCCATGATAATGTCTCCCTGGCTTTCCCGGGCCTGTCTGATGGCCAGGTTAAAGGCGGTGAGTTCCTCTGGATTGGGATAGGTTACTGTGGAAAAGTCTGGATCCGGACTGGCCTGTTCTGCCACCACAGAGACGCGTTTAAAGCCGGCAGCTTTGAGCAGGTCGCACACGGCGGGATAACCTGTGCCGTGCAGGGGAGTGTAGATGATATGTAAAGCGGAGGCGGTTTTCTCTATTACGTCCTGCCGCAGAATAAGTCCTTTTGTTCGCACAAGATAGGTATGGTAAATATGATCATCCAGCCAGACCAAAAGTCCCTGTCTTTCCGCTTCTTCCTGCTTCATTACGGGAACATGCAACTCATCGGCTACCTGCATGATTTCCCTGGTGATTTCGGCTGCCATGTCATCGATGATCTGGCCGCCGTGGCTCCAGTAAACCTTATAGCCGTTATACTCCTTCGGATTGTGGCTGGCAGTAATCATGATTCCCGCCGTGGTTTTTAAGTGGCAAACGGCAAAGGATAAAAGGGGGGTAGCCATCACTTCCCGGAAGAGATAGGTTTTGATGTGATTGTTAGCCAGGACCAGGGCTGCCTGGAGGGCAAACTCCCTGGATTTGTGTCGTGTGTCATAAGCAATGACTACTGTTTTTGGCGAGGCTGCTTTGTTGATATAATTGGCCAGGCCCTGGGTAGCTTTACGGACCGTGTAGTTGTTCATTCTGTTGGTTCCGGCGCCCAGGATGCCTCTTAAACCTGCTGTGCCGAATTCCAGGTGCTTATAAAATCTTTCCCTGATTTCCTTATCGTTACCCTTGATGGCCTCTAGTTCCTCCTTTATTTCCTGATCAAGGGTTTCATGCTCCAGCCATTTTAAATAAAGTTCGCTATAATTGTTCATGGGGATATCCCTCCTTATCAATTCAATTTAATTTTATAAAAAAAATGACACAAGCAAAACTCCCCTGACATAATATCTTGTGCTGATGAGCTTTAATTATGATTTGGTAAGACTAAATAAAGGATTATACCCTTGAAAGGGCGGTGGAGTTTAGGATGGTTAAGGGGATTTATCACGATTCTCATCAGTTGTTTTTTCGCACACCCTTCGGAGCTGTTCCCTGTGAAACAGCAGTCAGGCTGCGGCTGGAAGTGTTCTCCCCCGAACCTGTGCAGCAAGCAGTGCTGCGTCTCTGGAAATATAACCGGGAAGAAGAAAGAATAACCATGGACCTGGTGGAGGCAGAGGGAGAAAGGCAGGTATATGAAGTTTCCTTTTCGACCCCGGAGGTTCCCGGTCTCCTCTGGTACTTTTTTATTGTATATCATGACGGGAACACCTATTACTATGGTAACAACAAAGGGCAAAGGGGAGGGGTGGGTGAGGTTTATTTCTCTGAACCTCCTTCCTATCAAATTACAGTACATAAGAAGGAGCTGGTTACGCCCCACTGGTTTAAGGAGGCTGTCATGTACCAGATTTTTGTGGACCGTTTTTACAATGGTTACGAAGACGGCCGGATTATGAACCCCAAGCCCAACAGCACCATTTATACCGACTGGTGGGAAGATGTTCCCATTTATAACAGGGATCCGGGGACGGGGAAAATCATTTCTTATGACTTTTTTGGCGGGAACCTGTACGGGGTGCTGAAAAAATTACCCTACCTGAAAGAACTTGGTGTCAGTGTCATTTACCTCAATCCCATCTTTGAATCTCCCAGCAATCATAAATACGATACTTCCGACTATAAAAAAATTGATCCCATGTTTGGTGACAATGAATTGTTCCAAACCCTGTGCAAAGAAGCCAAAGAACTGGGCATTGCTATTATTCTCGACGGGGTGTTCAGTCATACGGGAAGTGACAGCATCTATTTCAATAAAGAAGGAAACTACCCGGAAGTTGGGGCTTATCAATCCCCGGAATCCCCATACTACCCCTGGTACCGTTTTTCTCGATACCCTGATCTTTATGAATGCTGGTGGGGGATCGACACTCTGCCCAATGTCAATGAAATGGAGCCTTCATATCAGAACTTTATCATCTATGACGAGGACAGTGTCCTCAGATACTGGATGAGGCTGGGGGCCAAAGGCTGGCGCCTCGATGTGGTCGACGAGCTCCCCGACGAATTTGTGAAGAATTTTTATGGGGTTCTTAAAGCCATAGACCCGGAAGCAGTCCTTATCGGTGAAGTATGGGAGGATGCCTCCAACAAAATCAGCTACGGTAAGCTGCGGGAATACCTCCTGGGGGATGAACTGGATTCGGTCATGAACTATCCCTTCAGAAACATTTTCCTGGATTACTTGCTGGGAAGGAGGGATGCCCGGGAAACGAATCTTTCCTTGATGCAGCTTTATGAAAATTATCCCCTCCAGCATTTTTATGCCCTGATGAATCTCATCGGCAGCCATGATGTGCCCCGGGTCCTGACCCTTTTGGGCGATGCCCCCCCAGAAAATATGCTTACCAAGGAAGAACAGGCCAGGTTCAGCTTAAGTCCGGAAAAGAGAAAACTGGCTGTCAGGCGGCTCAAGCTCCTATCTTTGATCCAGATGACTTTCCCCGGAGTCCCCTGCATTTATTACGGCGATGAGGCGGGAGTTGAGGGTTATGGGGACCCCTTAAACAGACGAACCTATCCCTGGGGTAGGGAGGACAGGGAGCTATTAGCGTGGTATAAAAAGATCATTGCCTTACGCAACAGGCATGATGTGTTGAAAACGGGGGAATGGATACCCCTTTATGCCGAAGGCCATGTTTACGCTTTTCTCAGGAGGATTAGCCAGGGCAGGGATGTTTTCGGGCAAAAGAAAAATGACAATGTGGCCATCCTCATCTTTAACCGCCATGAAACAGAGGAAATCCCCCTTACCCTGGATTTAAGCCGGTGGTGCAAGGGAAAGCTGGTGGATGTACTGGAGGGAAAGGAAATAACCGTAAAGGACGGGAGGCTGCCGCTCTGCTTACAGCCTTTAGAGGGAAAAGTATTCATACAGGATGTTTGTTAACTTTGTTTACTCCACTCATAATCGGGATTTGGATAGCTAATAATATCTTGTAGGATTATAAACCTTTAAGAAAAAAGGAGGCAGGTTTTGTGGCAAGAAAAACCATGGCAACCGAAAATAATAAAACGCGGACCAGTACGGTGGAAAGGGGTGTACGTGTTGAACCCATGCCAGCCACAGCCGAAGAAACCATCACCATCAGTTACAACGGCTTACTGGCCCAAAGCGGTGCGGCGCAAGTTTACGCCCATATCGGTTACGGGAGCAATGACAACTGGTACAATGTAGAAGATATTCCCATGAACCGTGCTAAAGATAGCTGGACCTGCGATGTGAACCCCCTCGATTCCCAGTTAAATTTCTGTTTCCATGACGGCGCCAATAACTGGGATAATAATTACGGGCACAACTGGAGCATCATCATTCACAACGGGGAGATGGTTTAATAAACTAAATCCTGACCAATACGTTATCTTAAGCTCCTTATATTTAAACAACGTGACACCCTTTGAAAAAGGGTGTATTTTTTTCTGGGCAAGAGTTGGTAAATCTGGCAGAAAAGTATTGACAAAGAACACTATTTGGAATATATTAGTAAATAGATCGGACGTTTGTATGAAATTGGGGAGGCTAATTTATGGAAATGACAGCTAAATTTTCCCAGGCCCAAAGAATCCTGGATGCGGCCTATGAATGCCTTTCCACCAGGGGTTATGCCCAGGTTTCCCTGCGGGAAATAGCCCAAAAAGCCGGAGTGGTCCTGAGCCAGCTCAATTATTATTACGGCAGCAAACAGGGCCTTTTCATCGAAGTGGTGAACATGATGACGAAAAAATACCTGGCCAGGTTTGAGGAGTACCTAAAAGAGGGGACTACGCCCCAGGAGAAGATGGCTTCGTTAAAAAGATTCTTCCAGGAAATGCTTAATAACGACCCGGGCCTTTTTCGCATCTTTTATGACCTGACGGGTTTGGCCCTCTGGTCTCCGGTTTTCGGCAATCTCCTGCGCAAGCTGTTCAGGGAGTTGTCGCAAAAAATCGAAGAATATATCTTGCGCCCCAACCCTTCCGGAGAAATCTTCAAGGGTTATACCAGCCAGCACATGGCCAGGATGATCCTGGGGGCTATGTATGGCACTGCTATTCAAGTTTTACTGGATCCCGGTGAGGAAAGGCTGGCCGATTCCATTGGGGCCATTCAATTGATTTTGGAATAAAAATGAGGTTTCCTCTTCCCGGAAAAAAGAAAAGCAAATTTGTTGAGTGGAGGTGTTCTTCATGTATACCAAGGCCTTTGACCTCATCTTCTTATTTTCCCTCTATTCCTTGGGCGGATGGGTATTGGAGACGGTTTACGCCAGTATACGGGAGAAACGCTTTGTCAACAGGGGTTTTCTGTCGGGGCCCTTTGTGCCTATTTATGGTTTTGGGGCCCTGCTGGTTATTTTCGCTAGCCAAATTATCGACGGTTTTTGGCCGGGTAAAACAATGTCCTCTCTTGCGGTCAAATTCCTTTTGGCTTTCTTCTTGACTTCCCTCCTGGAGTACCTGGTGAGCCTGGTCATGGAAGAAATCTTCCACTGCCGGTGGTGGGATTACAGTAAAAACTTCCTGAACATCCAGGGCCGGGTATGTTTAAGCTATTCCCTGCTGTGGGGGCTTTTGTCCTGCCTCCTTGTGGAAATAATCCATCCCTTAAGCCTATCCTTGCTGGGAAAATTTGCTCCTGCCGGCAAAGGGGCCCTGGCTGTGGTGTTGCTTGTTTATTTTCTTTTTGATACCCTGGCCTCAGCCAGTGAAATTATGGACCTGCGCCGGGTACTGGCGGCCCATTATTTACAGCCGGCCGCTCTATTACGGGATAAACTCCTTTTATACCGCCGCCTTATCATGGCTTTTCCGGAGATCCGTTTCCGGCAGCTTGGTGTTATCAGTCAGGAAATAAGGGGATATTTAAATGAGAAAGTGGAAAAAATTAAAGGGCAAATCAAGCTCAGGTGGAGCTAATCTCCATGAATATATGGAGTGTGTGGCCGATTTACTGGATAAGGAAAGGGTGTGGCACATGCAGAAGTTCAGGCACCACTTTAGGGTATCCCGCCTGGAACATGCCCTCAATGTATCATATTACAGCTACATGATATGTGCCGGCCTGGGTCTGGACGGCAAGGCCGCAGCCAGAGGAGGGCTCTTGCATGATTTTTTCCTCTATGACTGGCGGGTGGAAAATCTTCCTGAGGGGAAACATGCCTTTGTCCATCCCCGTATTGCTTTGCGGAATGGGGAGAACCTGGTGCCACTTAAGGAGAAGGAGCGGGATATTATCCTGAAACATATGTGGCCTTTGACCTGGCGACTGCCCAAATATCCCGAGAGTTTTATTGTCTGCCTGGTGGATAAGGGCTGCGCCCTGCTGGAAATGTCTTCTTCCCTGGCCCGCCTGCTCCCGGAAAGATGGCGCCCGGCCAGGCCGGTTTTTCCCTTCACCGTAAAAAATACCAAAACCTTATGGCAAATTAAAATCCAATTCGGAATTATGTAATGAAAGAGTGATTTTATGTTCTAATACGCTTTAACGGGGGCAGTTAACAAGGGGAGAAACAGCCCCTTGTTTTTTTATGAGGAAAGAGACAGGAAATCGGACAAAAGTAAAGAAAATATATAGACATATTTTGATATTCCAGGGAAAGCAGGGTGTGTGATAGTTTTGGGAAAAGAAATATTGTTGCGGGATGCTGCTACGGGCGTTCATTGAGATATAAAAAAGATGAAGATATGGCGGGGGCAAACGGGATGAATGAAGTTATAAGCTCTAACGAGCAATTGATAGCAAAAATAAATGAAGTGCTGAAAGAAAGAAAAGGCAGGAAAATAAATATCATTAATGACAAACTCACATTATCGGTATTTGGCGAACTTTCCAAGAATCTTAAGAATGTTGAGAGGATCAACTTTATTATACGCAATACTGCTTATGTGCCTGCTGGACGCGAACTGCCTCGTGAGTTTGAGATTAGACAAAACGATACGGACTTGTTTTTTAATTCTTATGACATTATCCAGAAAAACAAGCTCCAGCATTTTGCAAAAGCGAAATTCATGTATGACTTTATCCTAAAACATGTAAATGTGCGTAAGGCAAAAGAACCTGGGAAAATAACGGGGAACATTATCATGATCGATGATGAGATTGCTATACATGGCACATCGTCTCTTGAAGTATCGAGGAAAACAAAGCGTGGAGAGCTGGCACCCATCCACTTTAACTCTGCTGTCACCGAAAAAGCACAGCTTGAGCATTTTCAGAGGTTGTTTAATATCATCTGGAACAACATTGATTATACCGAGGATTACAAAATACAGTTGCTGGAAAGCCTTAATTATGTTTACAAGGACTATTCTCCCGAATTCCTGTACTATTTTACACTGAAGGAGCTTTTCGGCAGTCAGCTTGATAGTGGTGTGGAGCGCTTTGAAAAGGATAAAACAGGTTTTAAAAAGTCTGTCATCTGGAATAGCCTCTATGATTTCCAGAAAGATGCCGTTGTCTCCGCCATTCAAAAGATAAACAAATATAATGGTTGCATCATTGCCGACAGTGTTGGTCTGGGAAAAACTTTTGAGGCTTTGGCCGTAATCAAATACTTCGAGCTTCGGGAAGATAATGTGCTGGTTTTATGCCCTGCCAAGCTCTATGATAACTGGGATTCCTTCAAAAACCCATACATAGACAACGCCTTTGTAAAGGATAACTTTAACTATAAAATCCTTTGCCATACAGATTTGACAAGGACAAAGGGATATTCCAGGAGTGGCATTGATTTATCCCGTGTAAACTGGAGCAATTTCGACCTGGTTGTCATCGACGAATCCCATAACTTCCGCAACCGCAACGAAGACATTGAGCATATGAGCCGCTATATGAAACTCATGAATGATATTATTAAAAAGGGTCATGGGACAAAGGTACTGATGCTGTCGGCAACTCCCGTCAACAACTCGCTCATCGATTTGAAAAACCAAATAAGCATTATCACTGCCGATCAAGACCACGCCTTTGAAGAAGAGGGAATACCAAGTATATCCAACCTGCTTCGTAAAACGCAGAAGGAAATCAATGACTGGCTTAGAACAGAAGAACGGACGAAAAACGATCTGTTGGACAGGCTTCCCGCAGACTTCTATAAACTGCTGGAGATGCTTACCATTTCTCGGAGCAGAAAACATATTACTGGATACTACGGAAACGACAATATTGGCAAATTTCCAGAAAAATTACCACCCGAGACATATTATCCACAAATAGATACAAAAGGGGAATTGCTTAATTTTGCCGAAACCAATGAGATACTGGAGTCATTAAAGCTGGCGGTCTATTCCCCTATGTCCTACATTAAGTCCGAATACAAGGAATATTACCGTAAAAAATATCAAACCGTCTATGGGGAGAGGGTGTTGTTCTACCACGAAAACCGCGAGCTTATCAACGCCCGCTTGCATAGATTTAACCTGTTCAAACGCCTCGAAAGCTCTGTTTTTGCTTTTGGTGAAACAATCAGGAGGCTTATCGCCAGAATTGACAGCTATATTGACGTCATATCCCGCTGTAATTCAGGAGAAGTGGAGCTTGTGGGAGAGGAATATCTCGAAGAAGATGTTACCCTTGACTATAAATATGAGATTAAGGTGGAACATTTGATTGCCGCAGATTTCCTGGAGGATTTGTACTACGACAAGGAAATATTGGAAGATTTGTACAGGGATGTTTTGCAGGTATTGAATGAAAAAAGGGACGCAAAGCTGAAAAAGCTTGAAGAAATTATTGTCAACAAGATAATGAATACCCCTTATAACCCAGGAAACAGAAAAATGCTTATTTTTTCTGCTTTTGCGGATACTGCAAATTATCTCTATAACAGTATTGCCAATGAGCTTGCAAAACATGGGATTAATGCAGCGTGCATTACTGGTTCTGGAGAGCCGAGGACAACGCTGAAAAATGTCCGCTGCGAGTTTAACACCATTCTGCGGCACTTTTCGCCAAAATCCAAGCTGGGGCAAGACCTGCCAAAGGATGAGCAGATTGATGTGGTCATTGCCACTGACTGTATTTCCGAGGGACAAAACCTGCAGGACTGCGATGCCGTCATTAACTATGATATACAGTGGAATCCCGTTGTGCTTATCCAGCGTTTCGGCAGGATAGACCGCATTGGCAGCCAAAATAAAAAAATTGCCATGATCAATTTCTTTCCCAATCTGGCTCTCAATGATTATTTACAGCTTGAACAGAGGGTAAAAGGTAAAATGATGGCGGTAAACTTAACGGCCTCAGGGGATGAGGATTTTCTCTCCCCTGAAATGAATGATTTTCTCTTCAGGAAGAAACAGCTGGAAAGGTTGCAGGAAGAAGTTATCGAAATTGATGAACTGAATGACAACATCTCCCTGACTGACCTGAATATGAATGATTACATTTATGAGCTTTCGAGCTATATCAAGAATAACCCAGAGATTATGCGGGTGCCCAGAGGAGTATACTCTGTAGCCGAAGGGGAAAAGAAGGGCTGCATCTTTTGCTTTAAGCATCAGAGCGAGGTGGCAAAACCTGCAAACGAAAGCTCCCTTTATCCCTACTACATTATGTATATCAGCAATGATGGTGAGATTTACTACGGCAGTGCCAATGCCCGCGAAGCACTAAGGGAGTTCAGGAAGATTGCTTTTGGCAAAATAAAGCCTGATCCGGAGCTGTTCAAAAAATTTAACAGCCGTACCAAAAATGCCGAGGATATGTCCTTTTATTCAAGGTTGCTCAATAAAGCGATTGAAGCAATCCAGGGGGATGAGGACAAAAAAGCGGAAATGACCATCTTTGACTTCGGAGGATATAACAACGAATTTGCCAACTCAAGCACCGATGATTTTGAGCTTATATCTTTCCTGGTGGTGGAATAGGGGTGAAGCTATGCTGGCGATACCCAGTGTATATGAGATAAATAAGGCATTTACCATAAAGACATTTATGACTGCTGACTTGACCCAGAAGGAGAAAAAACGGTTCAGGGAAGTTGTTATGGAAGTGAAGCTTTTATATCAGATTGCAGGGGAGGACATCCCCTCGCTGATCAATGATGAATACGACTGCCAGGCGATTCTGTTTTTCAGTGTCCGCTTGACCGAGTTGAAAAATGCCAGCTTTGTGGGAAACATCATGCAGCGGTTGGTCAAGCCGTTATGCGTAATCAGATTTTTCGACCATACCAACTGCCAGGTTTTTTGCTTTTGTCACAAAAGGTTGAACTTAAACGACAGGACGCAGGTGGTTATTGTGGATACGGTATATTCCTCCCCTACTTCTATACAGTTTGCAGACGAAACAAATATGCTGATGCGGGAGTACATTGAGTTTGACAGAATTAAAAACAGGGGCAACAAGCTGGACTTTTACCTTGAAATGATGATCAAGGCATACATCGTGTCCAACCTTTCCTTATGGTCTGGGACGAGAACATTGCTTGTCTCAAAGGTATGGTATAACAGGGGCGATATGTTAAAGCTCTATGACGGGCTTAAACGGGTAGAACAGCTAAAAAAAGAGCAGAAATTCGCAAAGACTGTGGCGGAAAGCGCAAGGATCAATTCAGAGTTAAAAAGGCTGTACGCAGAGTTTGCCAAAATTATTGAGAAGGTATAGGGGGTTAGGAGAATGGAGTTTCCTAAAGTACAGAAAGAAATATTTAATCCAATCAGTGAAAATGTTAAAAAACTGGCAGAATTGTTCCCGTCAGCAGTGAAAGACGGGCAGGTTGATTTTGAGGCTTTGAAAGCTGAATTGGGCCAGTTTGAAACCGCCAGCGAAAAACTGTCCGAACGCTATGAGCTTGGCTGGGCGGGAAAAGAGGATGCAAAGCGGCTGGCAAACACGGATATTGTGGGACGGACGCTGAAATACATTCCAGAGGACAGCAAAAACCCCGACACTACCGAGAACTTGTACATTGAAGGGGATAATCTAGAGGTTTTGAAGCTGCTCCGAAACAGCTATTATAACAGGATAAAAATGATATACATAGACCCGCCATATAATACGGGTAATGACTTTATTTACAGGGATAATTTTAAGGTTAGTGAGGAGGAAAATGCTGTATCAGAGGGTGAAATAGACCAAGCAGGAGAGCGGCTTATAGTGAACCAGAAAAGCAGTGGAAGGTATCACTCCAATTGGCTGTCGATGATGTATCCGAGGTTGAAGGTAGCAAAGGATTTGTTGACGGAAGATGGGGTTATTTTTATAAGTATTGATGATAATGAAGTAAACAATCTTAGAAAAATTTGTGATGAAATATTTGGAGAAGAAAATTTTGTAAATGCCATTGCAATCAAAATGTCTGAGGTTTCTGGAAATAAGATGAGCCATGCTGATAAAAAATTTCCCAAGGTTAAAGAATACATATTAGTATACAAGAAACAGAAGTTAAATATTGTTCCTGTTAAGTTAAAAAAAGATGAATGGGATTGGGAGTATAATAAACTGTTAAAAAATTTTACTAGGGATGATAGAAAATTGATAAAATCTATTTCTGAAAAAGAAGAAATAACAGAAGATGATATTGCTTTGTTAGACAAAATTTTGTCAACTGTAGAAGAAATAAGTGTAAATCAAGGTATTAGAGAATCTAATATAACAGATAGTGAAATTAATTCTTGGTTAATAGAGAATTCATATAGAATATTCAGGACTGCAAGTTCATCAAGTGTTAAAGCTTTGGTAGATGAGAAAAGAAAAACAACCAAAAACACATTTATAAGTGTGTTATCTAATAAAGATAAAAAGTTATATATAGCCAAAACCAACTATTCTGAAGATTCAAAGTCGCCTAGAGTACAAGTATTATTCGCAGATGATTATTTAGAGTATACTCTTGGTGATTTGTGGACTGACATTTCAACAACAGGGCTAGAATTTGAGGGAGATGTGGATTTTAAAAATGGAAAGAAACCAGTAAAGATGATAGAAAGACTTATATCTATTTGTGAAGGAAATGATTTTATCGTGATGGATTTCTTTAGTGGCTCAGGAACAACAGCAGAGGCAGTTATGAGGAGTAATATTAAGGATAATGGAAAAAGGAAAGTGATATTAGTACAGATTAATGAAGATTTAGACAAATCTTTAACAAAAGCTACAGGCGATGCCAAAAAAGATATCAAAATGATAATTGATTTTCTAGATAGTATAAATAAACCTCATTTTATTACAGAAATTGGCAAAGAACGGATCCGCAGGGCTGGGGAAAAGATAAAAGAAGAAAATAAAGATAAAGAAGGCATTGAAAACCTCGATATTGGCTTTAAGGTCTTCAGGGTGGCCGATACCAATATCCGCTGGTTTAGCGAGGCAATCAAGTCTGAAAACATGACCTTGGAAGAAAGCATGATGTCGGATAAAGACAGGCTTGACTTCAACCCAGGCTTTACCGACATCGGTGTGGTTTATGAGATACTGCTAAGGCACAGGGGCATTCCTCTGTCTGCAAGGGTGGAAAAGTTGCCTGCGATCGGCGACCGCACCTACATTTTTGCCGATACGGTGGTTGTATGCCTTGAGGAGAATGTAACCGAAAATATTATTGATAAAATTGCTGCCATAGAACCAATGCCCACTAAGATAATCTTTCGAGACAGCGCTTTCGGTGACGATATAACCCTTAAAACCAACACTATGCTGCGGCTGGAAGCCCAGATGAAAAAGAACAGCGGCAATAAGAAAAAGGCATACAGGGTTGAGTTCATTTAAGGGGGTGAAACCGTGGCCAGCCGTATTAACTTTCAATTTGATGACAAACTGAAATACCAGCTTGATGCCATTTACTCGGTGGTTGACCTTTTTAAAGGTGTCAGCCGCCAGGACGAAGGAACGATATACAGTAATGTGAACAGAATAAAAAAGATTGGTGAAGGTGACCCCGTCCGCAATTCCCAAATTGTGAAACCCTCAAGGCTTTTGAGCAACCTCCGTGAAGTTCAGCTTAGAAACATGCTGTTTATGGATAACGAGCTGAAGGGTAACAACTTTACAATTGAAATGGAAACGGGTACAGGCAAAACCTATGTTTACCTGAGGACCATTCTGGAGCTTTACAAGACGTATGGTTTTACTAAGTTTATGATTGTTGTACCCAGCATCGCTATCAGAAAGGGCGTTGAGAAGAGTATTGAAATGTTAAGGGAACATTTCAAGGCTCTTTATGACGGGCTTGATATAAAGAATCATGCCTTTGTTTATGATTCAAACAACCCCAAAAAGATCAGCAGCAG
>CAZWTM010000008.1:0-1666 GCA_964637385.1 uncultured Peptococcaceae bacterium | reverse complement strand
GCCGTTGATAAAAACAAGAATGCCGTTGAGATCGAAAACTGGGAAAACATTATGGATGAAGAGAAGTTGAAAGCCAAATCACAGGAGGATATTGACAGGGGGATTGAGCTGATCCTTGAGAAAAAGGACGAACTGATTTCCTTTGAGGAGCCTTTGGCCTTTATTTTCTCCCACTCTGCCTTGCGGGAAGGTTGGGACAATCCCAATGTGTTCACCCTCTGTACCCTGAAGAAGAGCGGTTCCGATATTGCCAAAAAGCAGGAAATCGGTAGAGGTTTAAGGCTTCCTGTTGATATAAATGGTAATCGCTGCACAGATAGTGAAGTAAATGAGCTGACCGTCATTGCCAATGATTATTATGACCATTTCGCTGCGGCGCTCCAGCAGGATTTTAACGAGCAGGCTGGATTTAACAAGGATGAGGTTACTTATGATGTAATCTATAATACGCTTAAAAACGCTGGCATTCCTGAAAACAAGATTATGGAGCTTGCTGAACCCTTTAAGCAGGAACTTTTTGAACATGGGATTATCAATAAAGATGGCATTCTTACGAGAGATGCAAAGAATATCGAAAATATTACTTTTATCAATGAAACCCTTAAGGAACACAGTATCATGTTAAAGGAAAAGTTTGTTGAAGCAATGATTGCCAAGGGCACTAGGAAGATTCCGATTAAGAACGGGGACGACGAACCTGTAGAAAACAGCAAGCATAGCTATATTTCCGAGGAGTATTTTGATAAACTGCTTAAGGAGTTAAGCAAGCGGATGTCCCAGCGAACCATGTACCAGGTGAAGATCGATAATAAGGCGTTTATAGAAGAATGTGTGTCGGAGTTAAATGAAGATCTTCGGTATAAACACATAAGGTATGAGTACCATATTGAGACTGGAAAAGCAGAATTTGACGAGTTAAAAAAATTCCGCTTGGCGGATCCGTCTGTACAACAACTTTTTGACGAGCTTGAGGGGATGGAGACAGGAAAAAGCGAATTTGAGATTATTAATTATATTATGTACCATACCATGCTTCCCCGTCTTGCCATATACAGGATTATTTCAAGACTTGAAAAGAAAGACATGCTGCAAAACCAGGATATCCTTGACTTGGTGACCCGGAGGCTTAAGGACAAACTGACCGATTTCATGGCTCAAGGTGTTATCAGATACGAGGCAATTGACGGATATATATTTGACGAATCCACTATCTTTGAAACCGAGCAGATCGACAGAAGCATGCTCGATGATGCAGCAAGCCTTGTCTTTAAAACAAATCCAGAAAGTCAGCGGGCAGTTCATAAGTATTATAAATTTGACAGTAAAGGTGAATTGGAGTTTGCCAAAAGGCTTGATGCGGATGAAAATGTGCTGCTTTATACCAAGCTCAAAAAGGGTGGTTTTGTAATCGATACTCCTTATGGAGAGTATTCACCTGACTGGGCGGTAATTTATAAAGGGGATAATAACAAGGCGAGGCTTTTCTTTATTGTTGAAACCAAGATAGATAAGGATAAAAAGGATTTAAATAAAGTTGAAGCCACCAAAATACTGTGCGGGGAGCTTCATTTTAAAGCTGTTGCCAACGATGTACAATTTAAACAGGCAAAAAACTATGATGATTTTTTACAGAAGATCGGTGTTAAATAATGAAATTTACTATTTG